>NZ_JAEMGT010000058.1:0-1314 GCF_017655185.1 Rahnella sp. ChDrAdgB13
GCAGGGCGGAGGGGGGATCAGGATCTTTAATGATCCTGCACCGGCTTACGCCGGGCCTCGGCGGTTTAACTACAGAGCCATATAAAACGACTTCATACCGCCTTATATGCGCTACGCGCATCGGAAGACAGATATTCCGCATCGAAAGGCTTTTGTGTTTTCAGAACGCCATAACACCAGTGAACAAGTTTTCGCATAAGGGCGCCAATGGCACACATTTTTGCCTTGCCGCATAAACATAGCCTTTCATACATCGCTTTCATCACCGGGTTAAACCTCAGCCCGCATAGCGACGCCAGATACAGTTTCGCCCGAATTTCAGGCGGTCCGATTTTAGACAACTTCGGTTTACCTCTTACTGACGTGCCGGACGATTTTTCAACGGGCACCACACCTAAAAATGCCGCAACCTGCTCTGCGGTGTCAAAACGATGACCCCTCAAGATAACCAGCATATTCAGACCTAACTGAAAACCCACGGATTTTATCGATGTTAGCAGGTCAAAATCCTTTTTCAATTCAGCATGTTGGTCGAGGTGAGTCAGAATCAAATCGTCTAGATGTTCAATCTCTGTACTCAGGTTACGAAGAACATTGTCGATCGATTCAGCAATAACAGGAGGAATGTCCGTCATCCTGCATTTTTCAAGTCTGTTTTTTTCGCGGCTCCTGTCAGTGACTAGCGCATCCCGGCGACGCAAAAGTGCACTGAGATAACGAACATTCTCAGGTGGAGGAACCCATGGTTCCGGCTCTTTAAGTGCACCGTAACAGGCAAGCATATAAGCATCAACGCTGTCATTTTTCGTCAAAATATCCATGCCACGTGCAAATTCTCTGCTGCGGTATGGGTTGGCAAGCGATACTCTGGCCCCAGCCTTGTTAAGGCCGTATGCAAGCGACTCATGATAAACACCGGTGGCTTCCATAATGATATGGACATCGGCAGGTTCACATTGTTGTTTGCAGAGCCAGCTGATCACGGTACTGGTTGCATTGAAATCGTTTTTAAGCTTGCGAGTTTTGACCCTGCCTTTTACACCTTCCCGCAATAGGCATAAATCCAGGGTTTTCTTGCTGACATCGATACCTAACTGAAACATAGAAGTTTTCTCCTTTCACTGGACCATCACGCCTATTATCCTTGTACATACAGAGTCATCGCTCTTGGCAACCGTTCAATGTTAATGCTGGCGTGAAAGGTGAAGCGGAGGGCTTTTGCTGCCAAATGAAGGTCACTGCCTTGGGGCGAGGGCCAAGCTCTCTCCGCTTCATGCGATGGTAGCTAACCACCACATGCTTATTACATACAAG
>NZ_JAEMGT010000059.1:0-34545 GCF_017655185.1 Rahnella sp. ChDrAdgB13
CAACGTTGCGCAGCAACGGCCCGAAGGGCGAGGCCGCAGGCCGAGTCATCCTTCCCCCACCACCATCTCAAGACTCATCCCTGAGTCTCTTCTCCAAAAAGCACCTTTCCAGATTCCAATTCAAACCTGAACAAAATGTCCTGCTGATACTTCCTGATACTGCCTTTGCGGCGGAATAAAACCATTATCGCGCACCGGGCTTTTCAGCTCATCGACCTGCATCTGCCGTTTCAACATTCTGCGCGACGGATCCGGCACCGGCACTGACGCCATCAGTTTGCGCGTATACGGATGCTGCGGATTATCGAATATCGCCGCACGCGGGCCGATCTCAACAATTTCCCCCAGATACATGACCGCCACGCGATGACTGACCCGTTCCACCACCGCCATATCGTGCGAAATAAACAGATACGACAGATTCATGCTTTCCTGCAAATCGAGCAGCAGATTAACCACCTGCGCTTTCACCGACACATCCAGCGCGGAAACCGACTCGTCGGCCACAATCACTTTGGGATCCAACGTCAGCGCACGGGCGATACAAATTCGCTGACGCTGACCGCCGGAAAATTCATGCGGAAAGCGACGCAACATATCCGGCGACAACCCGACTTTTTGCATCAGCGACGCCGCTTTTTCCCGCGCATCGCTGCGGTTATGCAGTTTGTGTTGCAGCATTGGTTCGATCAGCGCGTCGCCAATGCGCATACGCGGATTCAGACTGGCAAACGGATCCTGAAAAATCATCTGGATGCGCTGACGCATTTGCAAAATATCGCGTTTACCCAGATTCATCACATCAAAACCGTCGAAATTAATCGCGCCGCTGTGCGGCTTCAGCAAACGCGTCACGGCGCGGCCGGTCGTCGATTTTCCGCAGCCGGATTCCCCGACCAGTGAAAGCGTTTCGCCCTGGAATAATTCGAAGCTGATGTTTTCAACCGCATGAACTGCGCCGACCTGACGGCTGAATACGCCCCCATATACGGGAAAACGCGCGCTCAGATTCTTCACCGATAGCAGCGGCGTCAGCCCGGCATCGACCGTTCCGGCCACTTCCTGCGGCGTATTCGCCTCACCGGTTTGCAGATTGATTTGCGGGAAACGCAGCGGCCAGTCGCGGCCGCGCATCGATCCGAGTTTGGGCACGGCGGCCAGCAGCGCACGGGTATAAGGATGTTGCGGGCGATGGAAAATATCCTCCGTCGCCCCGCTTTCCACCGCTTCGCCGCGGTACATCACCAGCGTCCGGTCGGCGATTTCCGCCACCACGCCCATATCGTGCGTGATAAACAAAACGGCCATGCCCTCTTCTTCCTGCAACGTTTTGATCAAGTCCAGAATCTGTCCCTGAATCGTCACGTCCAGCGCCGTTGTCGGTTCATCGGCAATCAGCAGTTTGGGTTTCAGCGCAAGCGCCATGGCAATCATCACGCGCTGACGCATCCCGCCGGAAAACTGATGCGGATACTCATCAAACCGTTTTGCCGTATTGGGAATGCGCACCTTCTCCAGCAGTTTCAGCGTTTCCGCCCGTGCCTGAGAAGAGGACATTCCCCGGTGACGTTTCAGGCTTTCGGCGATTTGCCGCCCGATGCTGAACGTCGGATTGAGCGACGTCATTGGTTCCTGAAAAATCATCGCCATCTCGTTGCCGCGAATATCACGCATCTCCTTATCCGATAACGCCAGCAAACTGCGCTGATTCAGCCGTACTTCTCCTTCAATCTGGCTGCTTTGCGCCTTGAGCAAACGCATCACCGACAGCGATGTAACGCTTTTTCCCGAGCCGGATTCGCCGACAATCGCCAGCGTTTCGCCGGGATAGACGTCAAACGACAAATCGCGCACCACCGGCAGCCAGTCGTCTTCCCCGCGAAAGGACGTGGTCAGATGCTTAACGCTCAGCACGGGCTGACGGTTTTGCGGCTCGTTCATCTTATTTGCTCCTTGCCGACAGCTGAACCTGCGGCACATAGCTGAAATCGCGGTCGAACGGGAAAGTTTTACGCGCCTTGCGGTTACGCGGAAGACGTTCGACGAACTGATCGACCACGCCGTTTGACAGCGCCATCAGATTCGGGCTGGCAATCGGCGCCAGCTCCGGCGACAGATAACCGGATTTCACCACCACGATATCCGCGGTATGCGGATCCAGCTCCAGGACTGTGAAATCGCTGATGTTGTGATACGGACGACGGCGCGCCGACACGACCACGTCAATGCCGCCAGTTCGCAATACCGCCTGACGGTCAGCCGGTGCCAGCGCATCGAGCAGGAAAATCACCTCAAACTCGCCTTTCACCTGCGGGCTGGAGTGATCCAGCGAAGCGCCCAGCGTCAGCGTTAATACCGATCCCACACCGGCGTTGAACGCCGCGTCGGTCGCAGGCGCGTCAGCAATTCCGGCTACCACTACATTTTGCGCATACTGTTTGATCAATTCCTGCAACACGTCCGCACGATCACCGACGCCGCCGCCGGTCGGGTTATCGCCGGAATCTGCCAGCACCACCGGACGGGTTTCACAGGCAATCGCTTTGCGCACGCAGGCTTCCACCGTATCGGTTTCACAACCGAACACGAAATCTTCACGCGCATCCCAGTAAGCCTGCGCCAGAGTTGTTGCCTGAACTTCGAGCGCAGCACGGTCAGTACCGGTCATGATCACCGCCGCCGTCGCACGCGGTTCATCGGCCCAGACGTAACCGACCATCAGCGAACTGTCCCACACGCCGTCCACTTCATCCATTTCCGGCAGACGGGCATACAAACTTTTCGCCGGTTCATCTTCTGTGCTGGTACGTTCGCCCGGCAGCACAACCGGCACCGGCACCCACAGCAGCGTCGGTTTTTCGCCGGTTTGCAGATGTTTCACTAACATGGCGACCGAGCGGCGCATGGTTTCTTCCACGTCGATGTGTGGCGCGGTGCGGTACGTCGAAAACATATCAATCGCATCGATAATTCGCTGCGAAACATTGCCGTGCAAATCGTAACTGACGCTGATCGGGCAGTCCGGCCCGACGGCTTTGCGCGCAGCGGCAATCCAGTCGCCTTCCGCATCTTCCAGCCCCTCGACATACATCGCGCCGTGCATCGCCAGATACAGGCCATCAAACGGTTTTTGCGCTTCCAGCCCGGCCAGCATTTCCGTTTTGAATTTGTCGTAAGTCGCCGGCGCGACCGGCCCGCCGGCAATGGCGCGGGCGTGGATTGTCGGCAAAAACGTCGCCGGATAATCTTGCAGAAAACGAAAACGCGGCGACGCCAGCAGCTGCGCGTCACGAACAACAGTGAAATCCTTTTCCTCGTTGAGAACCGGGTTGTAAGTGCTGCATTCAATATGAATACCGCTGACAGCTATACGCATGTTGATGATTCCTCAGACTGGCTTCAGGCCGACAAGAAAGCGGTGCGCAGCAATGCTTGCCGCCGCGCGCGCCCAGGTGTCGTCGTTTAGGGTGAAAGTGCGAACCGGCGTTTTCCCGGCGTTACCCGGCAACACGTTGGCTTCGATAGATTGCTGAACCACGGTGCCAAACAGGCCGGAAAAATCCGCGTCCTGATGGGCAATCAGGATCATGTCCGGGTCGTTAATCTGAATAAGATGGGATATCGCCAGGCCGAGCGCAGAACCGGCGCGATGCAAAATGCGGATCGCCGCGCTGACGCCCTGCATCGCCTGTTGTTCCAGCCCGCCGATGGTGATGGCATCCAGCCCTTCGGATCTGGCCATTTCAGCAATCGCATTGAGTGAAGCCAGCGTGTCCAGACAACCGCGCTTTCCGCAGCGGCACGGCGAACCGTTGAGCTCCAGCGTGCAGTGGGCAATTTCCCCGGCACCGCCGTGCAGCCCGCGGTGCAGTTTTCCGGCAATGAAATGCGCGCTGCCGATCCCCGCACCGTGGCTGACCAGCGTAAAACTGCTCAGATCACGCGCCTGACCGAAGTTTTTCTCACTCACCGCCAGCGCTTTGGCATCGTTCTCAATCGCCACATCCATGCCGGTGGCCTGCGAAATCAGCTTCGCCAGCGGCACATCGCGCCAGCCCAGCAGCGCCGACTGCACGCAGGTGGACTGATGTTCATCAATCAGGCCCGATAACGTCACCCCGAGCCCGACCGTTTTTTTGGCCGCTTCAGGATGCGGTTCAAGCAAGTCCGGCAGCGCCTGTGCGATGTTTTCTGCCAGCCGCTGCGGGTCGGAATCAGCCGCAAATGACACCCGTGAGAGAATTTCACCGTGCAGATTGATCAGCGCCATTTGCGCCGGATTTTGCAGCAAAGAAACGCCTGCAAACCACGCGCCGTCCGGGTGAACCACAAGGCGCACCGACGGCCTTCCCTGCCCGCTGCCGGGCACCGTTTCGGCTTCATGCAGAAAACCGGCGTCGATCATCTCGCGAACCACGCCGCCTATCGCCGCCTTGCTCATTCCCGAAAGCTGCGCCAGCTCTGTGCGGCTGATGCCGCCGGAGGCATTGACCGCCCCCAACATCTGACGTTGCAAAGTTGTTAGCATATTCGTTTCGCTGCTCTCAGTTTTGGCTCATCTGCATTGACATTAAACGGTAAAAATGGATATATCAATGCCAATTAGTTCACAAAATAAACTAAATGTTTCGATATAAGTATTTCATATGAACTATTTGTTAAAAAATGTCTTGTAATGAGATCTGTCGAATAACGCAATAAAACGACGTAGCCAGAGCCACTTAATCCGATTTTTCACGCAGAGGGCAGAACATGAAGATTACCCGTTACATCCGGCGTCCCGTGCAGTTATCACTGCTGAGCAGCGCCCTTCTCGCCGCGTTTTCGTTGCCGGTTGTCGCCGCCACGCTGAACGTGATGCAAAACGAAGCGCCGCGCAGCATGGACCCTGGCAACCAGACCGCCACGTTTACCGGCACGGTGCTGGATCCGATGTACGAAGGTCTGCTGCGCATGTCGCCTCAGCTGAAACCGGAAGCCGCGCTCGCCACCTCATGGAGCAGCGATGAAAGCGGTCTGGTCTGGACATTCAAACTGCGCAGCGGTGTAACATTCCACGACGGCACGCCGTTTAATGCCGACGCTGTGGTCGCCAACTTCGCCCGCCATCTCGACACCAAGCGCGGGCTGGCCGCCAGCGGACGTCTGCGCACCTTCCTCGAGAGCGTGACCAAAACCGACGAATCCACTGTTGTCTTCAAACTGAAAAAACCGTATCCGGCCTTCCTGAATTTACTCACCACCGGCGCGTGTCTGATGGTCAGCCCGGCGGCGGATAAAACCGGCACGCTCGACAGCAAAGCCGTCGGCACCGGCCCGTACAAAATGGTGCAGTACAAAACCGGCGAATTCGTGCTGGAAGAAAAATATCCGGGCTACTGGGGTGATAAAGCCGCCGGGCCGGACGACATCAAATGGACGTGGAGCGCCGAGCCGTCAGTCATGAACATGGCGTTGCAGGCCGGTGAAACCGACGTCATCAACCCGGTGCCGCCGCAGTTCGCCCGCGTACTGAAAAACAATCCGAAATTCAGCCTGCACGAAAGTCCGGGTGCCGCCGTGTTCTGGGTCGCGCTCAACACCGATCTCAAACCGCTTAGCGACGTTCGCGTCCGTCAGGCGCTGAACTACGCCACCGACCGCGACGGGCTGGTGCGCGCCATCATGTCCGGCTTCGCGCAACCGGCGAATTCCCCGCTGGCACCGGTTACCGCCGGTTATGACAAAACGCTGAACCCGTATCCTCTGGATCTCGCCAAAGCCAAAGCGCTGTTAAAAGAAGCCGGTGTCGCTGACGGATTCAGCATGTCGATTGCGGTGCAAGGTCAGGACGCGCGGATCGGCCAGGTGCTGCAAAGCATGTGGGCGAAAATTGGCGTGAAACTGGACGTGCGCATTATGGAAAGCGGCGTGTGGACCAAAGCCGCGTTTGCCGATCAGGCCGGAAAAAAAGCCGATAACACCGGCGCAATTCTGGCGTCATGGTCTTCCGGCGCGAACGGCGCAGATCTGCAACTTCGTCCGCTGTATTACAGCAAAAGCTTTGCACCGGGCGGCGCAAATCTCGGCTTCTTTAATGATCCGAAACTCGATGAAATGTTAGATAAAGCCGCGTCAACGCTGGATGAAAATACCCGCAACGCGATTTACGTGGAGGCGCAGAAAGAAATCAACCAGCAGGCGCCGCAGGTCTTGCTGTATTACCAGAATGATTTGTACGCCACCGGCACCGGGATTTCCGGCGTGACGATGATTCCGGGCGGTCAGATCGTGGTCAAAGACGCACAGAAAAAATAACAGCGTCATTTACGGTGGAAATGAGTGATGAAAGCCTATCTTGCCAAAAAACTTATCGCTTTCCCGATCATTCTGATCGGGGTGTCGATGCTGATTTTTGTGTCCATCCGTGCGCTGCCGGGCGATCCGGCACGCCTGATGGCCGGGCCTGAAGCCACACAGGAAGCGGTGGACGCCATGCGCGTGCGCCTCGGACTGGATCAGCCGTTGGTCACGCAATATCTGCATTTTGCCGGTAACGTGCTGCACGGCAATCTCGGCGTCTCGTTGCAGTCGCAACAACCGGTGACGCAGGAAATCGGCGAGCGTATGCCGTACACCCTGATGCTCGCCGTGCTGTCATATTTTCTGGCGGTAGCGATTGGCGTTCCGGCGGGCATGATAGGCGCGGTTTACCGCAACCGCTGGCCGGATTTTGGCGTGATGTTGCTGGCGATTGCCGGTGCGTCTGTCGCCAACTTCTGGCTCGGTCTGATGGCAATGAATACCTTTTCGGTGAATCTCGGCTGGCTGCCGCTGCTCGGCGCCACGTCGTGGAAAAGCTACATTTTGCCCTCGGTCACGCTGGCGGTTTTACCAATGGCCGTGATGGCACGCATGACACGTTCGAGCATGCTCGACGTATTGTCGGAAGATTACATCCGCACCGCGCGCGCCAAAGGGTTATCCGCCACCACGGTTTATTGCAGCCATGCCTTTCGCAACGCACTGATCCCGATTGTCACCATTGTGGCGCTCAATTTCGGCAGTCTGATTGGTGGCGCGGTGGTCACGGAATCCGTCTTCAACTGGCCGGGCATTGGCCGTCTGCTGGTCGATTCCGTACGCTATCGCGATTATCCGGTGATCCAGGGCGTCGCGCTGGTGGCCGTTTGCGGCGTGGTGGTGATGAACCTGCTCGGTGAATTACTGATAGCCTTCCTGAATCCAAAAATAAGGTTCGACTAATGTCTGCCATTATCACGCAATTACCCCGTCGCAAACCGCGCACGCTGCGGTTGTTTCGCTGGTGCTGGCGTCATCCTGCGGTGATACTCGGCGGCCTGATTGTCGGCCTGGTCGTCCTGATGGGGTTATTCGCGCCGCTGATCGCCCGCCACGATCCTTATGCACAGGATCTGATTGATACCCTGCTCGCGCCGAACGCCGATCACTGGTTTGGCACCGACGATTATGGCCGCGATATCTTTGCCCGCGTCATTTACGGCGCGCGGATTTCCATTGTCGAAGTGGTGCTGAGTGTCGGGCTGGCAATGATTATCGGCATTCCGTTAGGGATTATTGCCGGTATGGCCGGTCGTTATACCGACATGATCATCATGTGGTTTATGGACATGCTGTTTGCGTTTCCGGGCATCGTGCTGGCGATTCTGGTGGTCAGCATTCTCGGCGGCGGGCTGGTCAATCTACTGATCGCCATTTCGCTGTTCGCCATTCCGGTCTATGCGCGTCTGAGCCGTAACCTCACGCTCGGTTTAAAGCAGATGGAATACGTCGAAGCCGCGCAGGCGCTGGGGTTGTCGAATTACCGGATTATTGTCCATTACATTCTGCGCAACGCCATCGGCCCGATCATTGTGCAATCGACGCTGACCGCGGGCACCGTCATTCTCGCCGCCGCCAGCCTCTCATTTCTGGGTCTGGGCGTGCAGCCGCCGATGCCGGAATGGGGTACCATGATGAGCGATGGCCGTAACTTCCTCGGCATAAATATTTACCTTTCGCTGTTCCCGGGTCTGGCCATTATGCTGACCGTGCTTGGTTTTAACGTACTGGGCGACGGGCTGCGCGACTTACTGGACACACGCTCATGAGTTCTGCAGTTTTCTGCGCCGATATCGGCGGTTCATTTATTAAGTTTGGCGTTTCCCGCACTTCCGGCGAAGTGGAAGAATGCGGCAAAGTGCCGACACCCGTTTCGTCGTGGGATGATTTCGTGACGGCGATGCAAAACTTCATTACGCAGTTTGGCGGTGATTTACCCGCATCAACCCCGCTGGCGATCTCCACTGCCGGGCTGGTTTCTCCGCAAACCGGCGAACTGCTGGCGACCAATATTCCGGCCTTCACCGGACGCTCGCTGGCGAAAGATTTGAGCGCGGCGCTGAACCGCCCGGTCACCGCCGCTAACGACGCCGACTGTTTTGCACTGGCCGAAGCCCACGCCGGAAACGCGCAAAATCATGCGGTGGTTGTGGCCATTATTCTGGGTACCGGCGTCGGCGGCGGCGTGGTGATTAACGGCCATCTGGTTCGCGGCCACGGTGGCGTCACCGGCGAATGGGGACACGGCGCTATCACGCGCACCGAAGTCATGATTGACGGAGAAACCTACGCCGTTCCGAGTCTCAAATGCGGCTGCGGTCAGACCGGTTGCCTCGACATGCTGGGTGCCGCGCGCGGCCTTGAGCGCCTGCATAAGCATTTCCATCAGCAGGATAAAACCAGTCTGGAGATCGTCAGCGGCTGGCAAGCCGGTAATGCGTCCTGCGGGCTGACGGTAAACGCCTGGCTGCAAATCGTATCCGAACCGCTGGCGCTGCTGGTGAATATTCTCGGCCCTTCACGGATTGTCGCGGGCGGCGGCCTGGCGTCTGCGACGGCGCTGATTGCGGCGCTGGATCAGGCTGTGCGTAAAGGTGTTTTACATAATTATGCCGAGACACTGCTGGTACCGGGGAAATTTCTGACAGCTGGCGGGCTGGTGGGGGCATCGGTGATGGGGAGGATCGGGTCTTAAGTCAAGACCCTGGGTTGCCACCCAAACTGGCCTAAAGAGGCGCCAGCCGCCGCGCCTCTTTAGAATCTCCGGCTATTAAACAACATGCTATCGCTGGGACGACGGACATGTTCTGGCAAATTTGCAGGTGGTGCAAATCCTGGCACTGTGTGCTTCCTTCGCCCGGTCTTCAAGCCATAGGTCTCGAAGCCGCTCCGCTCAGCAGGATTTTGAGCGCGCCATTTTTAGATCGCTGGTGGGTCATGTCCTTTCTTATTTTTTATAAACTTAATGCATCACGCATGCGGTTTTCGACGGTTTGTTTTTGTTCCCGGGTCAGTGCGCGCAGCGGAAGGCGCGGGTTGCCGGCGTCGATGCCGTGCAGTTTCATCGCGGCTTTGCCTGCGGCGACACCGCCGAATTCCACCAGTACGCGAATCAGGGCTACAACGCGATCCATGCCCTGACGGACGGCGGTCTGATTTCCGGCGTTAAAGTCATCAATGATTTTATGGAACAACGGCGCGGCGTAGTTATAGGTGCTGCCGACTGCGCCGATGGCACCGACAGCCAGACCGCCGGGGAGGTGTTCGTCGACGCCAAACGGGATATCGAATTTACCGCCACTCACACGCTGGCAGCGCTGGAATTCATACAAATCTGCGCTGTTGAATTTAATGCCAGACAGGTTCGGGATTTTGGATCCGCCTTTGATCAGGAACTGTTCCATATCCAGATTCACGCCAGACATGCCGGAATGGTAATAATAGAAACCTTTCGACGGTGCCGCCGATGCTATCGCCTGACAGTAATCAATCAGGTCATCCACGTTTGCCGGTTTAAAGAAGCACGGCCCGATCACCGACGTGGCAAAAATGTCCAGCGATTCGGCGTGACGCGATAATTCCACTGCGTCTTTAATACTGAGTGCGCCGGTGTGCAGCGTAATGCTTAATTTTCCCTGCGCCGCTTTTACCCAGCGTTCGGCGATTTTTTTGCGTTTTTCAACTGAACAGTGAATACCTTCACCGGTGGTTCCGCAGACATAAACGCCCTTCACGCCATCGTTCACCAGATGTTCCGCTATCTGATCGATGACCGGAAAATTCACCTCACCCTGCGCATCAAATGGCGTGTGTGGAGCAGCAATCAGACCTGTTAATTTTTTCATGTGCTTTCTCATCAATGGGAAGTTAAGGGAATCAGTCCGTTTTCTCAGAAACCGGTCAGTTTGTTCTGTTCATTTTGCGCAATGGCTTTACAAAACCAGCCGCAAATATGTTCGATACGCGTCACGGCAGAACCGACGGTAACGGCATAAGCGCCCGCTGCCATTACTTCAGCAGCCAGCGCGGGGGAGTTATAACGACCTTCGGCAATCACCCGGCATCCGGCCTGCGCCAGTGCGCGGACCAGCGCAATATCCGGTGCTTCGGGCACCGGCGTTTGGGTATAGCCCGAGAGCGTGGTGCCGATAAAATCACAGCCCAGTTTTTGCGCCAGAAGACCATCTTCGAGACATGATGCGTCGGCCATCGTCAGGCATCCGGCTTCGCGGGCGCGCTGATACAACGCCTCAACCGGCACGGGGCGAAAACGCTGTGTGACGTCAAAAGCAATAATGTCGGCTCCGGCGGCGCTCAGCGCGTCAACATCTTCCAGCCAGGGCGTGATCCGCACGTCAGAATCCGGCAGGTCACGTTTGATGATGCCGATAACCGGCGCATCCGTGGCCCGGCGCACCGCTTCAATGTTGCGGATGCCTTCAATACGCAGCGCCACCGCCCCGCCGTCGAGCGCCTCACACGCCATCGCGGCGACGATTTCCGGTTTGTCCATGGCACTGCCGGGCACCGGCTGGCAGGAAACGATCAGCCCTTTGTCCAGCAGGGTCAGGAGATCATTCATGTTGCGCACGTTTGTCTTTACCATGAACTCAAAACTCCAATATTAAATATTAAATGAAGTATAACTCCAATCATGGTAGATCTTTTGTTCTCAGGGCGCAATGACGCAAATCGCCGTTACCGCTTCATGTTAGTGACCGGCATTCAGTTTTATGAGGAAAACGCAGATGGGAAACGTGTTAGCACTGGATATTGGCGGGACAAAAATTGCGGCGGCCATGGTGGCGCAAGACGGCACGGTGTCGGAACGTCAGCAGATCGCCACGCCACACGGTGATGCCGCCGGGTTAGCCGGCGCGCTGGAAAAGCTGATTACCCCGTGGCGTAACCGGGTCGATCTGATTGCCGTTGCCTCGACCGGCATCATCAGTCAGGGGCGGCTGACTGCGCTGAACCCGAGGAATCTCGGCGGGCTGTCAGGGTTTCCTTTACAAGACTGCCTCCGCGCCGTAGCGGATTTACCGAATGTGGTACTCAATGACGGACAGGCTGCGGCGTGGGCGGAATATCAGGCCGTGCAGGAAACCTGCGATAACGCACTGTTTGTCACCGTCTCAACCGGCGTGGGCGGCGGAATTATCTGGAACAGAAAATTATTAACCGGCCGCAACGGGCTGGCCGGGCACATCGGCCATACCGCGTTTGATCCGCAAGGCGGGCTGTGCGGCTGCGGGCGTCGCGGTTGTGTCGAAAGCGTCGCATCGGGTACCGCCATCGGCCATGCGATGATGGAGAACGCCAGACCGCTGGGCGCGGAACAGGTTTTCGAACGCGCCCGCGCGGGAAATTGCGACGCGCAACGGGTGATCAGCCGTTCAGCGGACGCCGTTGCGTCAATGCTGGCAGATATGCATATTTCTCTGGATCTGGACGTCGTCATGATGGGCGGCAGCGTCGGGCTGGCGGAGGGGTATCGGGAAAAAGTGGCGCATGCGCTTAACCAGTTACCGGCGATTTACCGGGTTGCGCTGCGCTCTGCGCATCACCGGCAGGACAGCGGTTTAATCGGTGCAGCATTATGGGCCAGAGCCACATTGTAGCCCTGTGCGGCGGTAATCAGGCTTCACGGAGTCAGCCAACTATGTAATGATGTGCACCGGTTAAATCATTGTTTCTGTCACTCTTTCCCCCGAGGTGTCCACGTGAAAACGGGTGCTCAACATTTCAAACCAGGTAAAATTCTTGATGCTCTGGGGGCGATGCAAAACAGCCTGACCCGCTCCGCGCAGCGCATTGCGGTTTATATTCAGGCCGAACCTTCCAAAGTCACGCAACTTTCCCTCGCTGAACTTTCCACCCTCACGCAGGCCGGTGAAGCCACGATTATCCGTTTCTGCCGCACGCTGGGTTACAAAGGGTTTCAGGATTTCAAAATGGATCTGGCGATCGAAGTGGCGACGCGTCCGGATCCCGAAGAAAGCCTGCTGGACGCCGATGTTCAGGACGCCGACAGCCCGCAGGCGATTGCCGGAAGATTGCAGTCAGCGATCAATAACGTGCTGACCGAAACCATCAATCTGCTGTCGCTGGAAAACGTTGAACAGGTGGTGAAGCTGATGCGCCCCGCCGACCGGATTTGTATTTTCGGGCTGGGCTCTTCAGGCATTACCGCTGAAGACGCGAAAAGCAAGCTGATGCGTATCGGACTGCGTGTTGACGCAGCGACCAACAATCACTTTATGTACATGCAGGCTTCTCTGATGAAGCCCGGCGATGTCGCCATCGGCATCAGCCATTCCGGCACCTCCGCCGAAACGGTACATGCGCTGAAACTGGCGAAAGAAGCCGGTGCGGCCACCGTCGCGCTGACTCATAATGTCGGTTCTCCCATCACCGACATGGCCGATTACGTGCTGATCAACGGCAACAAGCAGGGTCAATTGCAGGGCGACTCCATCGGCACCAAAATCGCGCAACTGTTCGTTCTCGACCTGATTTACGCGCTGCTGGTGAAAGCCGATCCTGTGCAGGCGGAGCAAACCAAACGTAAAACCACGCAGGCCATCAGCCAGCACGGCGCCCGCTAAAACCATTTCCTGCCGCATTTTCCGGCTTTCATCGCGCTGATCCTTTTTCAGCGCGCCTTGTGACCTCTCCATCCTGCTGCTTATCTTTCCCTGTTCAGCATTTCACCTTCTTTATCACACTTTTCTCAGTCAGTGATTGAAATGCAGGAGCGATCTAATACACTCAAATGGAGTTTTACTCCTAATTAATATTTAACTTGGAGCAAAACGCGGTAAAAGCTGAAAACGAAAACAGAGACGATGAGCGACCCCCGACAACAATTTTGCCCGTGACCGACGGGATGTGGAGAGAGCGACGATATGAGCAATTCATTACGGCCTCGTGCTGACAGGCCAGAGACTAAAGCGCCCCGCTGGTACAAACAATTGTCACCTGCGCAATGGAAAGCCTTCGCCGCCGCCTGGGTCGGTTACGCCCTGGACGGGTTTGATTTTGTGATTATCACGCTGGTGCTGACGGACATTAAACAGGAGTTCGGCCTGACGCTTCTACAGGCCAGCAGTCTGATTTCCGCTGCCTTTATCTCCCGCTGGTTTGGCGGATTAGTGCTCGGCGCGATGGGCGACCGGTGTGGCCGCAAACTGGCGATGATCACCAGCATCGTCCTCTTTTCCTGCGGCACGCTGGCCTGCGGGCTGGCACCGGGTTACACCACATTATTTATCGCGCGCCTGGTTATCGGCATCGGCATGGCAGGCGAATACGGCTCCAGCTCAACATACGTGATGGAAAGCTGGCCGAAAAACATGCGTAACAAAGCCAGCGGATTTCTGATCTCCGGCTTCTCAATCGGTGCCGTGCTGGCGGCGCAGGCATACATTTATATCGTTCCGGCTTTCGGCTGGCGGATGCTGTTTTACATCGGATTGCTGCCGATCATTTTCGCGCTGTGGCTGCGTAAAAACCTGCCCGAAGCCGAAGACTGGAAAGAATCTCAGCGCAAAAACCAGCAAAGCAAACAGCACAGTGACCGCAACATGGTCGATATTCTCTATCGCAGCCGCCTCAGTTATCTCAACATCGGGCTGACTCTTTTTGCCGCCGCGGCGCTTTACGCCTGTTTCACCGGCATGGTGTCTGCGCCTTTCGTCGCCGTGCTCGGGATTTCCTGCGCTGCCATTTTCATCTGCTTCATGGTGCAAACCAGCGGCGAACGCTGGCCGACCGGTGTGATGCTGATGCTGGTGGTGTTCTGCGCCTTCCTGTATTCGTGGCCGATTCAGGCATTGTTACCGACATACCTGAAAATAGATCTGGGTTATGACCCGCATACCGTTGGCAACGTCCTGTTTTTCAGCGGTTTCGGCGCGGCAGTCGGCTGTTGCGTCGGCGGCTTCCTCGGCGACTGGCTGGGCACGCGCAAAGCCTACGTCACCAGCCTGCTGATCTCTCAGTTGCTGATTATTCCGCTGTTCGCCATCAAAGGTTCGGACATGCTTTTCCTCGGCGGACTGTTGTTCTTACAACAAATGCTTGGTCAGGGCATCGCGGGATTACTGCCTAAAATGCTCGGCGGATATTTTGATACCGAACAGCGCGCGGCCGGTCTGGGTTTCACCTATAACGTCGGGGCGCTGGGCGGCGCACTGGCACCGATACTGGGCGCGTCGATTTCCCAGCATCTCAGCCTCGGCACTGCGCTGGGTTCGCTGTCATTCAGCCTGACGTTTGTCGTTATTCTGCTGATTGGTTTTGATATGCCTTCCCGCGTACAGCGTTGGATCCGCCCTTCCGGCCTGAGAATGCACGACGCCATCGACGGTCAGCCCTTCAGCGGCGCAGCGGGGGTAAAACCGGCGTTTCAGAAACCGGGATGCGCGCGCAGTTAAACCGGCACACAGCAAAAAGGGCCACTCTGGCCCTTTTCTTTAAGTGAGATCCCCCCGTCTGAGCCGGTACAGGCAATGCTCCTCAAGCCAGTTTCCCTTCTCCACGGCCGGATGGTTGAAGTTTTCACTGATATCACACGTCATCCCCATTTTCTTCATCACCGCCTGCGAGCGCCTATTCGGCAAGGCTGTAAAGGCCACGATTTCATCCAGCCCGAGCTGTTCAAATCCGGCATTCAGTGCTGCACGCGCCGCCTCGCTGCAATAGCCCTTTCCCCATACGTCCGCACGTAGCCGCCAGCCGATTTCCACACACGGCGTAAACGGCAAATCATAGCCGGGCGTATGCAGACCCACAAAACCGATAAACTCACCGGTATCACGTAGCTCCACCGCCCAGATCCCCCAGCCGCGAACTGCAATCAAATCCCGGCAACGGGCGAGCATCTCGTCGCTTTTTTCCCGGGTCATTGTGGACGGAAAAAACTCCATCACCCGCGGGTCAGCATTCATTTCAGCAAACGGACCGGCATCGCTGTCGCGCCACTGCCGCAGCGTCAGTCGGGGCGTCACGATTTTCAGTGGTGGAAAGGCCACCGGAACGGTAAAGGTTTCCATGAATAACTCCTTGTTGTGGCTCGCGCAATAACCGGCGAAAGTGTTTATTACCACACGCGGCGCGAATTTTACATTCGTGAACTCATCAGCCTGGAAATCCGCGGAGTTATTCCCGTCAAAATAAAGCTGACAAACCGCCGCTTTCCCATTACATGTATTCATATCATTGATGAATATATTGGGATCACAAACATGCTTTTTCACCGCTATCACGGGCTGGGTAACGATTATCTGGTCTGCCACCACAGCGTCGCAAGCCTGCTGACAAATCAGCAAATTCAGCGCATCTGCGACCGCCATTACGGCATCGGTTCTGACGGATTACTGATCGACTTCGATGACGCAGAAATCCCGACATTACGCATCATCAATCCCGACGGCTCCGAGGCGGAGAAAAGCGGCAACGGCCTGCGTATCTACGCCCGATATCTGTTTGATATTGGCCGCGTCGGGCATACGCCGTTTCTGGTGAATACGCTGGGTGGTCAGGTGCGTTGCGAAGTCACAGAAGGCGCGCATCAGGTGATTGTGGATATGGGGCAGGCAAAATTTGCGCCGTCGGCATTACCGGCGAGCGTCGAAGGCAACGAAGCGCTGGCGTTGCCGCTGGTCGTCGGTGGCCATCAGCTCAGCGCCACACTGGTGTCGATGGGCAATCCGCATTGCGTGATTTTGGTGAAGAAGCTCGACCTGGATTTAGTCAGACAACTGGGCGCAGAAATCGAAACGCTGGCAATTTTCCCGAAACGCACCAACGTTCAGTTTGTTGAAGTGCTGGACCGCAACAACATCAGCGTCGGGATCTGGGAACGCGGCGCAGGTTACACGCTGGCGTCCGGCAGCAGCAGTTGCGCTGCCGCCAGCGCCATGCGCAAACTTGGATGCGTGGACGACAACGTTACGGTGCATATGCCGGGCGGCACACTGGCGATCAGCTTCAGCGGTGATTTTCAGGTCAACATGCGCGGACCGGTGCAAAAAATCGCCTCCGTCGTGCTTGATGACGACTGCTTTTGGGACATGCCGGAATAAATTTCCTCGCGCTTTTCTCCCCGCCCTCTTTTCATTTTCGCCTTAACGTTCCCCCGACGGCAGCCTGCCTGCCGTAATTCGCTCACCCATCGTGATAAACAAAACTCATACCTGCATAATGATTTTATGGCAGACAGCGCGCTTTCCAGCCCCTAAGTTGGTTATCAGGAAGCACCACAATGAATAACCAACTCATTGTTTAATAAATAAAATAATTTTAATAAAACCCCATCACGGCACGCCGGTGTGCTCCGGAAGTCAGTGAGTATTTTTTCAAAGTTTTAATCCGATCACATATTAATAAAAAAAACAGAGAGCGTACCCTATGAGCAACAACACCATCGTGGATGTTAAAACGTGGATAGACGAACGCCCGATATCAAAATATCAATGGGTGGTTCTGGGGCTGTGTTTCATCATCATTATGTTCGACGGCTACGACGCGGCGGTGATGGGTTTTATCGCCCCGGCGCTGATTGAAGACTGGGGCATCAGCCGTGCGGAAATGGGGCCGATCCTGGGTGCAGCCATGTTCGGCGTCGCCATCGGCGCGCTGATTGCCGGGCCAAACGCCGACCGTTTCGGGCGAAAACGCGTCCTGATGTGGTCCATTCTCTGCTTCGCCCTGTTCAGCCTGCTGAGTACCTTCGCCCGCACGCCGGTGGAAATGGCCATTTTACGTTTTCTCACCGGCCTCGGTTTAGGCGCGGTCATGCCCAACACCGTCACACTGGTCTCGGAATACATGCCGGAGCGCCGCCGCAGCCTGATGATCACCGTGATGTACAGCGGCTTTAACGTCGGCTCCGGTGCCGGAGGCTTTGTCGCCGCCGGTTTGTTACCGCATTTTGGCTGGAAAGCGGTGATCTTCGCAGGCGGCATTGTGCCGCTGCTGATGCTGCCATTGCTGATGTGGATCCTGCCGGAATCGGCGATGTACATGGTGGTGCGCAACGTTGCGAAAGAGAAGATTGCCAAAGTGCTGACCCGCGCCGGTGGCCTGTTCAGCGCGGAAACCAAATTCGTCCTGAAGGCGCCGGTGATTCAGAAAAAAGCCAAAGTCTTCCAGCTGTTCACCAATGGTTACGCCAAAGGCACGATTGTTCTGTGGGTCACGTATTTCATGGGGCTGTTCGTGATTTACCTGCTCAACGGCTGGCTGCCAACCATTATGCGTAACGGCGGTTTCTCGCTGGAACGTGCCGCTATCGTCGCCGGTTTATTCCAGCTCGGCGGCACCTTCGGCGGCCTGATGGTCGGCGGTCTGATGGATAAATTCACCGCGAAACGCGTCATCGCCGGTTTCTACATCATGGGCATGATAAGCCTGCTGTCGCAGGGTATCGGCAACTTCGGCCCGGACGTGCTGGCGCTTCTGGTCTTCATCAGCGGCGTGTGTATTAACGGCGCACAGACCGGGCTTCAGGCGTTCTCCCCGGCCTTCTACCCGACCGAAATGCGCGCCACCGGTGTCTGCTGGATGCACGGTATTGGCCGCAGCGGCGCGATTATCAGCTCGTCAATGGGCGGCGTCCTGCTGGGCATTTTCTCCGGCCAAAACATGATCTTTATTATTCTGGCGTTGCCTGCCCTGCTGGCCGGCCTGAGTATTCTTTTGCACCGCGCGGCACACCCGGCCGAGATGATCAAAGGCGTTGATATTACTGACATCCCGGAGTTGTCGCGCACCATGAACATCCGCTAACCTTACGTTAGCCTCCTTATAATTAGAAACATAAATATACTGACGCAGCGGCTGCGCTGCGATTACCCTACAAAAAGTTCAGAGGATTTAAGATGGCTAAGATCATAGGCGGTTTAGCGGTTTCACATACCCCGACTATCGGTTTCGCAGTGGATCACAACAAACAGGACGAAAGCGCCTGGGCACCGATTTTCGAGAGTTTTGCACCGATGCAAAAATGGCTCGAAGAAAAGAAACCCGACGCGCTGGTGTACATCTTCAACGACCACGTCACATCCTTTTTCTTTGATCACTATTCGGCATTTACGTTAGGCATTGATGACCACTATGAAGTCGCGGATGAAGGTGGTGGCCCGCGCGACTTGCCGCCAGTGAAAGGCCATGCGGCGCTGTCTCAGCACATCGGAGCCAGCCTGATGGCAGACGAATTTGATATGTCGTTCTTCCAGGACAAACCGCTGGATCACGGCCTGTTTTCACCGCTTTCCGCGCTGATGCCGCATGAAGGCGGCTGGCCGACGCAAATCGTTCCGCTGCAAATTGGCGTGTTGCAGTTCCCGATCCCGACGGCGCGCCGTTGCTACAAACTCGGTCAGGCGCTGCGTCGCGCCATCGAAAGTTTCCCGGAAGATCTGAATGTGGCGATTGTCGCCACCGGCGGCGTTTCCCATCAGGTTCACGGCGAACGTTGCGGCTTTAACAACCCGCAGTGGGACGAACAGTTTGTCGATATGATTGTGAACGATCCGGAACGTCTGACCCAAATGACGCTGGCGGAATTCGCCACGCTCGGCGGGCTGGAAGGTTCCGAAGTCATCATGTGGCTGGTGATGCGCGGCGCGCTGTCTGGCAACGTGAAGAAACTGCATCAGGCCTATTATCTGCCGTCGATGACCGGTATCGCCACGCTGATCCTCGAAAACCAGTCCCGCGAAGCGCCGGTGGACGTGCAGCAGCGTCAGCGCGATAAAATAGCACAACAGCTGGCGGGCGTGGAAAAACTGCCGGGCACCTATCCGTTTACGCAGGCGCGCAGCCTGAAAGCATTCCGGATGAACCGGTTCCTGCATCGTCTGATCCAGCCCGCATGGCGCGAGCGTTTCCTCACTGACCAGAATGCGATGTTTGCCGAAAACAAACTGACCGCTGATGAACAAAAACTCCTGCGCGAACTCGACTGGCGCGGGATGATTCATTATGGCGTGAGCTTCTTCCTGCTGGAAAAACTCGGTGCCGTGGTGGGCGTGTCTAACTTACATATTTATTCCGCGATGCGCGGTGAAACGCTGGAAGAATTCCAGAAGACCCGCAATCAGCAAGTTCTCTACTCAGTAGCAGGTAAAGCGAAAGCATGACGATATTTGAGCAACCCAAGATCGACACTCATCATCACGTGTTTGATCCGGCGCGCTTCCCGTACCTTCCGGACACGCCGTACCGTCCGGAAGGGCACGAGATTGGCACCGCCGATTATTACCGTGCGGTGATGCAAGCCTACAACATCCGCCACTCCCTGATTGTCGGCCCGACGTCAGGGTATAACACCGACAGCTCATGCCTGCTCGATGCGCTGGAAAAAGGTAACGGCCGCTTCAGGGGCATCGCCGTGGTGCCTTTTGATATTTCGCTGGAAAGACTCGCCGCGCTCAAACTGGCCGGCGTGGTCGGTATCGCGATGAATGTGGCGATGCTCGGCACCGCACCTTTTTTACACCTCGACGCCCTGATGGGACGCCTGACCGAACTGGACATGTTCGCCGCCATTCAGGTACAGGACGACCAGCTGCTGGCACTTTTGCCGCTGATCAACCGCACGAAAACCCGCCTGCTCATCGATCACTCCGGCCGCCCGGATGTGACGCAAGGTTTGCAGCAACCGGCGTTTCAGGCGCTGTTGCAGCTCGCGAGCCAGCAACGCGTCTGGGTGAAACTGTCCGGCTTATCGAAATTCAGCCGTCAGCCTTTTCCGTATCAGGACGGCCACGCTTATCAGCACGCGCTGCTTGAAGCATTCGGCGCAGAACATTGCATGTGGGGATCAGACTGGCCGTTCCTGCGCGCAGAACACCGGATGGATCTCGGCACATTACTGATGCTGGTGGAACAGTTATTCCCGGATGAGAAAACGCGGCACCAGATCCTGTGGCAGACGCCTAAAGACCTGTTTGGTTTTGCAGATTACTGAAGAAAGGAAGACCCTATGAAATACAAAATTGCCGTCTTTAACGGCCCGAACCTGAATCTGCTCGGCACCCGCGAACCGGAAACTTACGGTTATGACACGCTGGCAACCCTCGAAACCTTGTGTCATCAGACAGGGAAAAGCTGCGGTGCGGAAATCGAATTTTTCCAGACCAACCATGAAGGCGATTTAATCGACCGCATTCAGGCCTGCCGCGGCACCACCGACGCCATCGTGCTGAACGCCGCGGCCTGGACCCACACGTCTGTCGCCCTGCGCGACGCCGTCACCGCCGTCAGCCTGCCGCTGTACGAAGTCCATATCACCAACGTGCATAAACGCGACGCCTTCCGCCACCACTCTTTCCTCTCCGACGTTTCCGTCGGTGTGATCTGCGGTTTCGGCATCCAGGGATACGAATATGCCATCCGCCAGGCTGTGGTGAATTTGAGTAAGTAAACCGCCCGCCAGATAAAGTGTAAAAAACCTAACATGCCCCCGGTCAATTCCCTTTCCTGCGAGGAATAACATAGCCAGTGGCCACTTTACTCTTCCGGATTACATAGTTATTGGCCGCTTTCAAAAATCACGCTGAAAGGAGAGGTGGAAAACCGCGTATCTTTTCGCGCGGTTCGTAATCCGACTGGAAGGAACCGCGCAGCGGCGGGATTTTGCGGCACGAGCAGAAGTTGCTGAAACAGTGCCAGCGAGCGGTAGCGCGTGTTGAAAAAGTGGGGAGAAATCCCAAAGAGGGAAAGTACTTCCCTCTTTGGGTCGGTTTTGGCGCAGGAAGCTAAGTGATCACAGTGATTGAAAAACCGAAGCTTTCCCGATAAGCAGTTGAAAAATCGTTCAAGCTATCCGGTGGCTCACCCGTAATTCACAATCACCTGATTGCCGATGACCCGTAGCGGCGTATTCATCGCCCCATTTCCCGTGACGAAATACACAAACCGCAGCGGGGAGCGGGCGGTCTGGCCGTAAAACGAACGCGTCGAACCGCTGTCCGCATCCAGCTCCACGCAGTGATTCAGGGTGTTGCAGAGTTTCACCTGTAATCCTGCCGGTCTTGCGCCGAGCACTTCATATTTCCAGCTGACCGTGGTGATCGTCGCCGAACTTTTTTGCCTGACCGGCGCGGAATCTGCGGCGGCCAGCGGCGGTGACGACATCATCACGCCCCGGTTTTGCAGCGTTACGCCGCGCTGAGTATCCGACCAGGAACCTGATGCGGCAACGGCAGGCAGGCTTATCAGGCTGAGGACGAGCAGCACGGTGCGAAGCATCTTATTCACCACCAATGGTGGCGGTCATGCGGATCTGGCGGCTGTCGGTCATTTCGAGATTCGACATCACCACAATCTGCGGCAGTGAGCGGCGCAGGAAGCGCGACAACAGCGGGCGCAGCGCGTGATTCACCAGCAGGACCGGTGGCGCGCTGAGCATATCCTGACGCTGTAACGCGGCTTCAGACTGGGTTAACAGACGATCGGCCAGCCCCGGTTCTAGTCCGCCGCCGCTTTGCAGCGCCTGTAACAGCAGACGTTCAAGCGCCGTATCCAGCCCGATAACCTGTACTTCGCCATTACCCGGGAACCATTGCTGAGTAATCGCCCTGCCCAGCGCGACGCGAACTACCGCCGTCAGTTCGTTTGGATCAGGCTGGTTTGGCGCGTATTCCGCCAGCGTTTCAACAATCGTGCGCATGTCGCGAATCGACACACGTTCGGACAACAGATTTTGCAGCACCTTGTGCATGTTGGTCAGGGAAATCACGCCCGGAATGAAATCTTCCGTCAGCTTCGGCATTTCCTTGGTGACGCGCTCCATCAGTTCCTGCGTTTCCTGACGGCCAAACAATTCTTTGGCGTGCAGGCTGATCAGGTGATTGAGGTGCGTCGCCACCACGGTACTGGCTTCGACCACGGTGAAGCCCTGAATTTGTGCCTGTTCGCGCATCGCCGGTTCAATCCATACCGCCGCCAGCCCGAACGCCGGATCGACCGTCGGTTCACCCGGCAGTTCGCCAATGGCGTTACCCGGGTTGATCGCCATCCAGCGCCCCGGATGTGCGGTCCCTGTACCGATTTCGACGCCTTTCATCAGGATGCGGTAACCGGCAGGCGGCAGTTCGAGGTTGTCGCGGATGTGGATCACCGGCGGCAGATACCCCATCTCCTGCGCGAATTTCTTACGGATACTGCGGATACGCCCCAGCAGTTCGCCGTTTTGCGCAAAGTCCACCATCGGAATCAGGCGGTAGCCCACTTCCATACCCAGCGGATCTTCAAGCTGTACGTCTGACCAGCTGGCTTCCACCAGCTGTTTGCCGCTGTCGGCTGCCGACGGTGCCGCTTCTTTTGCCGCAGGAGCTTTCTGCTCCTGACCGCGCGTCCACCACGCCAGCGCCAGCAAAGCGCCGGTGAACAGCAGGAAAACCAGATTTGGCATGCCCGGCACCATGCCGAGCAGCCCGAGAACACCGGCACTCAGCATCATGACGCGCGGATTGCGGAACAGCTGGGTGACCATCTGCTCGCCGACGTCCTGATTGGTGCCGACGCGGGTCACGATGACACCGGCAGCGGTGGAGATCACCAATGCAGGGATCTGCGCGACCAGACCGTCACCGATGGTCAGCAAGGTGTAACTTTCTGCGGCGTGGCCGAGATCCATACCGTGTTGCAGCACGCCCACCAGCAGGCCGCCGACCACGTTGATGATCATAATCATCAGACCGGCGACAGCGTCACCGCGCACGAACTTACTCGCACCGTCCATCGAACCGTAAAAGTCTGCTTCCTGCGTGACATCGCTGCGGCGTTTTTTCGCTTCGTCTTCGCCAATTAAACCGGCGTTTAGGTCGGCGTCGATCGCCATCTGTTTACCTGGCATCCCGTCGAGGACGAAACGCGCGCCAACTTCGGCGATACGCCCGGCACCTTTGGTGATAACCATAAAGTTAATCAGCACCAGGATGATAAACACCACGATACCGATGGCAAAATTACCGCCGACCAGGAAGTGGCCGAATGCTTCAATAACCCGCCCCGCCGCCGCGCCGCCGGTGTGACCTTCCAGTAAGATCACGCGCGTGGAGGCGACGTTGAGCGACAGACGTAATAAGGTTGAGAACAGCAGGATGGTCGGGAAAGCCGCAAAATCGAGCGTCCGCTGGGTGAACATCGCCACCAGCAACACCATGATAGACAGCGCAATGTTGAACGTGAACAACAAGTCGAGAAGGAACGGCGGCAAAGGCAGCACCATCATCGACAGGATCATCAGGATGAGGATTGGGCCTGCCAGAACCTGCCATTGTCCGGACTTAAAGTTGGCGGGTAAACGCAGCATCGCGGCCAGATTAGCCATGGGTATCACTTTCTCCTGCAAAATCCAGACCGTCAGGCACTGGCAAATGTTGAGGTTTTTTCGGGATCAGTCCGCCTTCGCGCTTCCAGCGTTTAAGCTGATAAACCCAGGCCAGAACTTCGGCAACCGCGGCATACAGCGCGGTCGGGATTTGCTGACCAATTTCACTGTGCCGGTAAAGCGCACGCGCCAGCGGCGGCGCTTCCAGCATCGGAATTTTGTGTTCGGCACCCAGCTCTTTAATGCGCAGCGCCACATCACCTGCGCCTTTCGCCAGCACTCTCGGTGCGCTCATTTTGTTTTCGCTGTACTGCAATGCGACGGCGTAGTGCGTCGGGTTGGTCACAATGACGTCGGCTTTCGGCACATCGGCCATCATGCGGCGGCGTGCCATGGCGCGCTGTTGCTGGCGGATACGGCCTTTAACATGCGGGTCGCCTTCCTGGCTTTTATGTTCGTCGCGGATATCCTGCTTACTCATGCGCAGTTTTTTCAGGTTGCTCCAGATTTGCCAGAACACGTCGAACGCCACCATCGGCGTTAACCCGAGAACCACCATCAGCCCGCAGAACGCCACCATGTTCAGCGCTTCGCCGAGTGCGGGGATCGTCGGCTGCGCCATCAGCCGCATCATGTCCGGCCATTTGTGCCACACATAAAAACCGGCGACAGAGCCGACCAGCAGCGCTTTCAGGATGGCCTTGAGCAATTCGGCCAGCACCTGACCGGAGAACAAACGCTTAAATCCGGCAATCGGATCCATACGACTGAATTTCGGTGCAAAAGATTTCCCGCTGAACATCAGCCCGCCGAGCAACAGCGGCGCAGCCAGCGCGATCAGGATCAGGCCGCCGATAACCGGCAATAATGCCCAGACAGCGCGGCCCAGCAGTGTCGCCATTTGCTGCAATACCTGGCGGTCGTCGCTGACCATGCCGTGATCAAATTTCAGCCCCTGCGAAATCATCACCCCCAGCTGACGCGCCATCGATTCACCGGAAACCCACAACAACGTCAAACCGCCCCCGAGCATCAGCATCGAGGTCAGTTCGCGCGAACGCGGGATTTGCCCTTCTTCACGGGCTTTTTCCAGCCTGTGGGATGTGGGGGCTTCTGTCTTTTCGAGATCGCTGTCTTCAGCCACCGGTGTTTCCTATCAGCATTTACCCGGCGCAAAGAGCGGCGGGCACAATTTCATGCATAGCATGACAAAAGCGGCCAAGTCTTATGGATGGAAAAGAGGCAGGTTTTGAGGTCTGTTTACTAAATCAAATGAACAAATTTCTCAAAGATCCTTACGCTGCGGGATGCCACTTTAGGAATTCACTGACTTTTCGTGGGTTTATTCTTATGGAATGATCAAAAAAATAGCATATGTGGCCTTCCTTTTTGAGAAGTTTAGACGTTAGAATTCCTCCGCCAAACTGATCAGTTTTTATTTTGTGGATAGCACTGCTGTGTAAAATTCATTGCCTGAAATCACCGTTAATCGCCCTGAAAAAATGAGTTTTCTTTCACGTTGATTTCAGGCGAAATTATTACATTACCGTTTTTTCTGATATTTCCCTGAACATGCATGACTGACATTTGTGGAACTCTCTGCGAAAAAGCTCGCCGGTGATCAAAATAACATCCCTTAGCCTCTCTTTGTTCCGGGACTTAAACAGTCCCGTAAGAACATAAATCATCTGCAATTAATCAAGGAAAGAAAAAATATGAGCGGGAGAAAGTACTTAACTCAGGTTGAGATGGAGAGACTCGTCGGTACAGTTTCGACAGGAATTAACAAAACTCGCGATAAATGCATGTTATTAATGTGTTTTATTCACGGCCTCCGGGTCAGCGAGCTGGCTAATTTACGGGTTAAGGACGTTGAACTTTCGACACAAATAATTTATATCAACCGGCTTAAAAACGGGTTTTCCGTTCAACATCCCATTCAGGACAGGGAAATGATCGTTATTAAGGAGTGGCTTGAAATACGCGCACAATATCTTGACTCTGACTCGGAATGGTTATTTCTTTCACGTCACGGCGGGCAACTGTCCCGGCAACAACTCTATCGTTTGTTCCGTAAATACGGCGAGGAGGCGGGAATTAACGTGGCGGTTCATCCGCATATGCTCAGGCACGCCTGTGGTTATGCGCTGGCAGATACCGGCTGCGACACCCGGCTGATTCAGGATTATCTCGGCCACAGAAATATTCAGAACACGGTTATTTATACCGCCAGTAATGCCGGACGATTCAGGTCAATCACCATATAACGGGCACGTGTCCACCCGTCAGGTGCCGCTGTGTGCGGCTCACCGGGCTTATCCATTTAGCGGGGATTGCAAAATCCCCCACAGTTCACAGGCCATTTTTGAGCAGCAGGAACAATTCCGCATCGGTGGTGATGTGCAGCTTGCGCATGACATTACACTTATGCGCACTGACGGTTTTGATGCTGAAATTTTTCAATTCTGCAATCTGGCTGAGGCTCATGCCGTTGAGGAGGTATTTAATAATCTCATTTTCACTTTGCGTCAGCCGGAACCCGGTGCGCTGACTGGCCGCATCCTGCTCTGCTAACGTGCAGCAAATCAGCGGGCTTAACACTTTTTTTTTCGCCAGCGCGTGGCGGAATAAGTCGTCGGTAATCACCGGCGACTCTCCGCGCGCAATCAGGCTGATATTGCTGAATTTGAGCAATTTTTTCAGTTTTTCGGCGTCGTGACAAAGCGTATAAACCACTATGATCAGCTGCGGAAATTGCAGGCTCAGGCGCTGAAGAATTTCCTGCCCTTCCTGAATACTTTCCTGATAACCATGAAGATCAGTGATGAGAATGTCCACCGACTGGTACATCAGGCCTTCTGCAATGCGGCCCAGGCTGGTCTCTCCCATCCGGATATCACAGGTCTCGTCGATGGAGTTAACCAGATAGGACAGCCCGGAAAGCGTCAGCGGATGGCTGTCCATCAGGGCGATCGTCCGGGGTTTGATGTGGGCGTGAATCATGGTGTAGCTCCCTGACTTGCCGGGAATAAATTCCCGGCTCGTGGCTCAGTCATCTGAAATTACATGATCGCGGACGGGCCGATTTTGGCCATCCACGTCCCCTGGGCAAAGAGCTCGCTGTCATTGTGAAACCCCAGTTTCATCATTGCATTGCGCTTATGCGTGCTGACGGTGCGGATATCCCGGTGGAGTCTTTGCGCGACCCGCGAAACGCTCAGGCCGGAGAACAGATACGCGAGCACGTCCAGCTCACGCGCGGTGAGCGGTGTCGTGGTTTGTCGGGTACCGGAGAGGATTTGCCGCGCACGCGGGCTTAACCACTGTGTTGCACCAGCCAGCACTTCTGTAACGCATTGCTCCAGCGCCAGTACCGGCTCATTTTTGAGCAACAGGCCGTGAGCCCCGGAAGACGCTAAAAGTTCGAGGATCCGGTGGTCACTGTAGTCAGTACAAATCACAATTTTCATGGCCGGACTGGACGTCACGATCTGGGAAAGCAGGCGTAGCCCGTCAAGCACGGATTCCTTTTCACCGCAAATATCCATAATCAGCAACGCGGGCGGCGCGTCGGCAATTTTCTCCGGGATAGCGGCAAGTGACTGAACATAGGTAAAAGGTCCGGTGATCCCGGCGGATTCGACCAGCATTTTTTTCACACCCAGCGCGGTAACCGGGCAGGCATCCATAATAAACGCCCCTTGCGGATAGGCGGCCGCGGCCGCAGAAATGAAGGCATGCTGATGAAATCTGACGCTGTTTAAACTGTTCATAATGTCTTCCTTGTATTTTCAGTGATCCTTCCCGTGCCCGATGGCACGAAACGAATTCCCTTCTGGTGAACAACATCCCTTGTTCACCGCTTTATGAATGCCCTTTCCCGCCAGCCCCTCCGGTAGCAGACAGGAAAGAAGGCGATACTACTGATAGGTAAAGTTAATTTGTGTCAGGCTCACCAGTGAGCCGGGAGTCACCTCGCCGCTGGTGGTGTAAGGCCGCGCGGCCAGCTCGTATACCGCGCTTCTCTGCGCATCGACATCAGCGCTTAACTGACTGCCGGGCGCCAGTACTACCGTTTTATCGACATCGGTGACCAGTTGTACGCCAACGTGGGTGGCCGTTCCGCTGTTGCTGTAAAGCGTCGCGTCTTCCTGCGCCGGTGTGCCGGTGAAATTAGCGATGACGCTGGAAACCGTCGCAGGGCAATTGTTCAGCCTGACCTCAAAGGATTTCCAGTCCCCGCCTGCCCCCGCCGTCGCCAGATCCTTTTTGATAATGAGCTGACCAAAATCCACATCGCGGCTGACTGACGCGGTATCCACAATGCACGGGCTGCTGACGACCTTCCCGTTGATATTCAGATCTGCAGCGCTAGCAGCAGACGCGCTGACCCCCGCTGCCAGCAGCAGAACGCCCTGAATACTTTTTATTGGCTTCATTGAATGTCTCCCATGACGGCCCGTGCCCGCCCGCCGTTACGCCGTTACTGGTAGGTGAAGGTGGCTTGTACAGAACCGATGATCGTTCCTGGCATGACAGAACCGGCGGTCGTGAACGCGCGGGCCTGCAACGGGTAGACCACTTCATGGGTGCTGGCATCAACATCTACCGCGTACGTCGCGCCGTTACCCAGCTGCTTACCTGCCGTGTTTTGCAGTTCCACTTCTACGTTGGTCGCAGTACCGGTATTGGTGTACAGGTTGGCGTTCGCCGTGGCAGGCGTACCGGCAAAAGTCGCGGTGCTGACGGTAGTGGTTGCCGGGCAGTTAATCAGCTTCAGATCAAACGTTTTCCATCCACCTGATTCGCCCGCGGTCGCCAGCGCCGTGGCTTCCAGCGTATCGAGCGTCACCTGCACCGGAGCACCGGCATTATCAACGGTACAGGCAGAGGCCACGACCGTGCCGTTAATGTTGATTTGTGTCGGATCCGCAAAGCTGCTCTGGCTCAGGCCAGCAAAAATGACCAGCGCCAGCGATGAAGTTTTCATAAGTCCTTTCATGTCATTTCCTGTTTTCACGTTAATAAAAGTCATGTTGAAAATTGTGTTTAGTGAACGCGCCGTGCGACGTTATTCGTAGATAAACGTCGCCAGCAGCACACCGTTTATCGTTCCCGGCGTCACATTGCCGTTAACGGTATACGCGCGGGCTTGCAGGTCGAATTCAGCGCCACGGCTGGCCGCATCAATATTTTTTGTATACTGAACGGCGTTACCCAGACGCGTTCCCTCGCTGTTTTGTACTTCGATTTGCGCGTTTCCCGCCGTACCGGCATTGGCATACAACGTGTTGTCAGCGTCATCCTGCGTACCGTTCATCGTCAGGGTCACCGTCGCTGTTGACGTCGGGCAGGCGGTCAGCGCGATGGAAAATGATTTCCAGTCTGACGCTGCGCCCGGTGCCACCAGACTGACCGCCTGGATGTTTTGCCCCAGATCGACATTCAGCCCGCCGGCTGGCACGTTGATCGTGCACGGCGACGCCTTGATGTTGCCGGTAATATTCATGATGGTGTCGGCTTTCGCGGCCTGTGAGGCCAGGACAAAAGCCGCACCCAGCACCAGCGCCGTCACAATCTGCTGTTTATTCCGTTGAGAGTTCATCGTACTCATCTCCTTATCTTTCCTCTGTCAGTCACGCTGCGCTTCGGGCGCAGGCATTACTGAATTTCAGCGCGGATCGTGGCCGTTGCCGTGAAGTTCCCGGTATCTGGCATATTCCCCGTGGTGTTAAAGGGATATAAGTTGATTTCCGATGTTCCCACCTGAGACGTGTAATCCATGTTCAGCGGCAGGAAACCACTCACTGGCGCAACGGTTTTGCCCGCCGCATCCTGAAGTCGCACCGCCACATCACTGTTCGTCGTCGCCAGCGCAGTCGGATCGTTTCCATCCGGTGTGCCCTGGAAGGAAAGGCTGACCTGAACCCCGTCTGAGATGTTGGTACAGGCGACGTTGAAAGCGACATTCTTCGGCGTGAAGTTTTTCGCCATCTCGCCTTTGGTTGAAATATCACCGGACATGATGTCGCCGAAAGGCACGGTGATCACACCGCCGCCGTTGATCACACAGGACTGGGGGACGGTGACCGTTCCGCTCATCCAGACCGTGGATACCGGCGTCGGGGACTGCGTCGTGGCATCGGTCGCGATATACACATCAACAATTTTCGTCAGAGGGATGTTTTGAACACCGACAAAAGGACGACGGAAGTAAAGTGACACCGAGCCTCTGGACCCTGTCGCATACGGGTATTTATCGCAACTGGTCGCCGTATTGAGATTGCTGCGCCCGTCAAAAGGCGTCGCGATAAAGTCGTTCACCTGCCCGGCGATGTACACCTTACTGGCCACCGCGAGGTAGTCGTTGATCGCATAATAGTTCAGCGTTCCGTCGCTGTAGACCATGCCGGTATCCGGCACTTTAGCGGTCGCATATGCGCCGGTGTAGCTGCCGGGACAGGAACAGGTGACGTTATAGTTTCCGCTCAGGTTCCAGGTAAACGCGTCCGGATTCACCATTCCGGCGGTGTTTTGCGCCGGGTCACTCAGCAGATAATCCATGCCGAAGTTATAGGTTTTGGTGCCGTCCGTTGGCTGACAGCTCGCCGCCTGCGCAGTGCTGCTTATCGCCCAGACCGACAGGCTAAAACAGACCAGCGCGCAGGTTTTTCCCCAGAGAGAGATGCGGGGATGAATGATTTCAGACGCCATTTGTACGTTTTCCCTTTCCACTGACTGTTCAGGATGTTGATTATTCATTTCCATATTTCCCCTCACCGGCAGGCTCCGTTAATCATCTGAATCCCCGAACCGGCAGGCTGCTCAGACAGGGTGTAATTCACCTGACACGCTTGTGACGCGCCGCTGCCCCATTTCACATCCAGCTTGCCCGCGTCGGCCAGACCGGACAGATACACTTGTCCGCTATCGCCCACGATGCTGCTGTTGCCGTTTTTACCGGTGCTGTTGGTCGCCATTGCACCAAACGGAACCGGCTGGCCATCGGCACGGGTCAGGGTCATCAGGACACGCTGGCCGACGTTAGGATCGAAGTCCGCACGCACCACCGCGCCGCGGGTCGGGATAACGGCCGTACTGGTCAGCGTCATGTCGACGTCGTCCGGTAACGTTGCAGTATCGAGTGAAATCTGGTTGCGACGGTACGCCGTGGCATACGGCACCACCGCATAACCGCGCCAGTCGGTTTTTACACCGGTGTTGCTGGCAATGCTGACGCCATCCGCACCCGGCGCTTTCACCAGAACAATGGTTTCGCTCAGCGGTTGCGATAGCGTCACGCCGTTTTCATGCACCAGAATGCCGCCCTGCAGGCCGTAATCCATGCGCCGCTGGCTGTTGTCGTAACCGTAACCGGCGTTAACTTCGCCATAACCGCCTTTGTAGTCCGCACTCGCGTACCCGTTGGAACCCTGCCCCTGACTGCCATACCCCTGATTGATGCTGTAGTTCAGGTTGTTATCCGCCAGCGTGGTTCCGCTCAGACCGACGTTTTGCGTGGTGTTGCCGTTCTTGCTGGTGTTGAGGTTGTACGTGGCATAACTGCCTGCCAGCCACTGACCCAGCGGGACGCTGATATTGACCGCGACAATCTGGTCGGTGTAATACGTGCGGTTGCCGTTACTGTCAGTGCCGTTGCGGTTGTAGGTGTAGTTGAGGCCATAAGAAACGCCTTTCCAGGTGTTGTTGTAACCCACGCTGGCAGACTCGGCAGAACGGTTGTTATTCCAGTATTCCTCTTTCACCAGGCTCAGGGACATCGCACCGGCTTTTTCCCATAAGTTCTGGCTCAGCGTCAGTTCTGCGCGGCTCTTCTTATGGTCGGAGTAATAGCCGTTGCCGCCGGAATAGCTTTCCAGCGCCTCTTTCAGGGTATAGAAGCCCTGCGTGGAATAACGGTAACTGGCCAGACTGAAGTTCGTGCCCGATTCAACGAAGCTTTTACCGTAGCGCACACGGTATGACTGACCGCTGTCTTTCGGGTTATCTTCCTGCCTGGTCCAGGCCTGCGTCACGTCCGCCGACAAGGCACCGATGGCCCCGAGGTTTTGCCCGAGTCCCATCGCCAGCGACTGATATTTACTCGCTGCCTGCAAACCGCCGTACACCGTTGCGCCGTGGGGTAAACCATAAATGGCCGTGCCCTGCGTGAACGGCGTTTTCTCAACATCGCTGCTGTAAGAACGGTACTGACCGCTGGTGAAGCTGTATTTCAGATGGCCTTCACGCTGAAGCACCGGCACCGAGGCGAACGGCACAACCAGATTCTGCTCACTGCCGTCGGCTTCTTTAATAGTCACGTTCAGGTCACCACTGCCCGCCGTCGGATACAGGTCGGAAATCGCAAACGCACCCGCGGGCACGTAGCTCTGGTAAATGACGTATCCGTTCTGGCGGATCGTGACCTGTGCGTTACTGCGCGCAATTCCGCGCACGACCGGCGAATAGCCTTTCATGCTGTCGGGTAACATGTCGTCATCCGTTGCCAGCTGAACCCCGCGGAATGGCACGGTATCGAAAACTTCCGTCGGTGAGTTGCTGTCACCGAGCGTCAGCTGGCTTTTAAGCACCTGAATATCGCGCTGTAAATACGTATTAATGGAATCCCAGTGATCGGTCCCTTTGCTGTCGCGGTTCCAGGTCGAATAGTTACGCAAACGCCAGGCACCCAGATTCGCGCCGGAACGCAGATTCAGGTAATACGTATCGGAATTACGGGTGTCGCTATTACGCGCTTCGGTATTCGCCCCGCTGAAACTGTAATTCATCAGGAACGCCGGAATGCCCGAATCCCATTTGTCAGGAGACACGTAACCGCGCGCCTGAGAATTGAGTGAGGCCTGAGGAATGCTGAGATCCAGCCGCTGCTGATCAAAACGCAGTGCCGCAGAAGACTGAGGGATTTCGCCGGTAAAGTTGGCGCACTCATCCGTGGCTGCAATGCCCGGATACATCCCTGTTCTGACGCCCATCTCTTTGAGCATTTCGGTGCTCAGACAAGGCTGAAGGCTCTTTTTACCCGAACTGTTTGTGACGAGTGAAAATACGACGTCTTTGGTATCGACCATCGAACCATTGAGATAAATATCAACGCGGTACGTACCCGGTGGCTGCAAGTCCCCTTCTTCAAAAACAGAAAGATCGGCTTTCCCCTGTGCGGGATTATCAATTTCCAGTAATGCCGGGTTGAAATATTCCGCCGCACTGGCCATTCCTGCACCGCCCATTAACATTGCGAACTGACAGGAAACCAGCCAGGCAATCCGGGAGCGTTTAAAGCCGGTCGAAGTCTTATTCTTCGGTTTTTTGTTCATTCGTATAATTCCATTTTTCAACGCAACCAGACTGACTGGTGCACCCTCCATCCCTTGTCCTGCCCGCACAGCAAAGCTTATCCGGCGACGGCGCAGATCAGAGTGTTGCCACTAACGGCTTGCTGGTACCGCCGTAGTCGTTAATGAACTGCCAGCTCAGTGCGCCGCCGTTCAATGCAGGAACGGCAAAGGTGGCGCTTGATTGCGGTGCAACCATCGTGGCTTCTTTCACGGCAGTGCCGTTAATCTTCACATTGAAGAAAGTGATGTAATGTGCAGAAGGGTTGGTCACCTGCAGGCTGTTACCGACGCGTTTCCAGGTCAGCGTTTTAGCGGCGTCTTCCAGCGAGTCCTTGACGGCCGCCGGGCGGTAAATCAGTTTGATGCGTGTTTTCACCGCAATTTGCAGGGTGTTTTCTTTTTTCTCCGCTGAAGGAATCGATTTAATGTTCAGCCAGTAGAGCGATTCTTTGTTTTCCGGCAAATTGCCGCCCGCGCGAACGACTCGCAGGATATTTTGCTGGTTGCCATCAAGACGGAACAAAGGTGGCGTGACGATAAAAGGCGCCTTTTCACCCTGCGCACCCGTTTCGGTCAGGGCGCCATCGACCCAGGACTGAATGAGATACGGCGTGTGATCCGGGTTACTGATATTGATCGACGCTTCTTTCTTTCCGCCGTCATAAATCAGACGTGTTCCGCCCACGACGATGCCTGCCTGCGCCGCAGACGCGAATGTCATTAATAGTGCTGCCACCGCTGTGACGCGCCATTTATTCATGGTGATTCAACCTGTCTTTGGGATTCATGTAGACCAAGGGTTCAAACAGACCAGAGGCTCTGGAGCCCCTGGTCTGACTTATCTGATCGCCAGGCGATCAGTAAGACTTATTGATAAACAACGGTGAACTGAGTCACGCCGTTTGCATCACCGACAGTTACAGCGTCAGTCAGGGAGATGTAACGTGCAGAGAAGTCCAGGTTGTTAGCGCCGGTGCTGACCAGCGGGTATACAGAGGAGTCTTCGTACAGGGGAACCACTTTGTTCTGGTTGTCAGAAATCTGGATACCTACGCCAGTCGCGGTAGTGTCGCCAGCGGTCAGTGCCAGAATGCTGTTATCACCAGAAACCTGGTTGCCGTCGAAACGTACGGTTGCACCAGTTACAGTGTCCGGGCAGTCAGTCAGAACCAGAGTGAACTTCTTAGGTGCAGCCAGGGTGCCTGCAACCGGGAAAGCTGTACGTGCGATATTGCCCAGGAAGACGTTCTGGTCTTTAGAAGCTGTATCAACAGTACAAGCTGCATCAGTGATGGTGCCGGTGAAGTTTACTGCGCCATCAGCGGCGAAAGCTGAAGAAGCAAAAGCGGAAGCAGCCATCAGGGCAACAACAAGAAGATTCTTTTTCACGATATTTTTCCTATTAACATATTGCTGTCGATACACCTTCAGGGGCTTTGTTGAATAAATCGAACTTTTGGCCGTAATCAGGATCAGATCACCACATTCCCGATCCTGTAG
>NZ_JAEMGT010000060.1:0-36060 GCF_017655185.1 Rahnella sp. ChDrAdgB13
ATGAGGCGATGCTGCATTTTACCTGCGGCATCATTATCTGGAATAAAATCCTATTGGGATAGGCTCTTAGTCTGCGCGGCCCATATAACGACGTTCAGCAATATGAATGCGGATTTTGTCGCCGGAGCTCAGATATTCTGGCACCTGAATATTCAGGCCGGTAGCCATCACAGCAGGTTTGGTACGTGAGCTTGCAGACGCACCTTTGATACCTGGCGCGGTTTCAACGATTTCCAGATCCACTGTCTGTGGCATTTCCAGCGCCAGCAGCTGGCTGTCCAGCGTCAGAACCTGCATACCCTGTAAACCCTCTTCAGGAATGAACAGCAGCTCTTCTTCAATCTGCGCTTTATTGAAGGTGTAAGGCGTGAAGTCTTCGTCATCCATAAAGATGTACTCATCGCCGTCAACGTAGGAGAAATTCACCTTACGGCGGGTCAGGGTCACGGTGTCGAGAATGTCGTCACCCTTGAAGCGTTCTTCCACCTTGCCGCCGGTACGCACATCGGCGAAACGCATTTTGTACAAGGTGCTGGCACCACGGGCACTTGGGCTCTGCACATCAATGTCTTTTACCAGCAGCAATTTGCCGTCGTAGTTCACAACGAAGCCGCGTTTAATTTCGTTAGCACGTGCCATATAAATAACCTGTCAGCAGAGAGAATAATAATTTGCGACACGTTACCCGCGCCGCTGATTTCAGGCAAGCAGATAGCGTAAAAAGAGTCGGGAAAACCCGCTTTCTGACGCAATTTTTGTGGTCTGCCTGCCGACATTAAAAATGTTCGATATACAGTGTTAAAGAGTAGTAAATATTTCGCTGGTGGCGGTGTTGCGCGCCTGCTATTGTCGCGCCTCAAAATGAGACCTGAGGAGGCTGTTAATGGACTGTCGTACCGATTGCGGAGCCTGTTGCATAGCGCCTTCAATTTCCAGCCCGATCCCCGGAATGCCGGACGGCAAACCCGCCAACACCCGCTGCATTCATCTGGCCGATAACTTCCTGTGCCAGATTTTCACCTCGCCGCTGCGGCCAAAAGTTTGTGGCAGCCTGCAGGCCAGCCGCGAAATGTGTTTCACACACCGCGACCAGGCGCTGACATATCTCATCAAACTCGAAGCCGATACCGCGCCTTAAGCTGCGGCTTCCGGCGTTTCTTCCGCTGGCTTATCGACGTTTTTCACATTCCAGATGCACGCAACCGCGCCCACCACCATCACCAGTGCGGCGTAAAACACTGCGTGATACGTCCAGAACTGCGCAATCACGCCCGCCAGTGAACCGGCGAGGATCCAGCCTGCACGGGTGGAATTGGTGAACAGCGTTGTCGCCGCACCCGCCTGACCCGGCATTAAATCCTGAAAATACAGCATGCCGATGCCGGCCAGAATGCCGATGAAAATGGCGTTCAGCAGCTGTAAAGCAATCATCGCTGCGGCTCCGGTTGTAAATAAAATACAGGTGTAGAAAATCACTCCCGCCACCACGGCAAACCGCATCAGGAAACGCTTACCTAACTGTTTTGCCAGATATCCGGCGATCAGCATGGTCGGGATTTCGAGACAGGCGGCGCTGCCCATCAGCACGCCCGCCAGTTTCTCAGGCAAGCCCAGTTCGCGCACCACGTACAGCGGCATATTGATCAGATAAATACTGTTGGCCGCCCACATCAGGGAACAGGCGATAAACAACATCAGCGTGTCGCGGCGGTTGCGGCGCGGGGCTTCCAGCGTGGCAGTCGTTTTGATGTGCGCTTTAGGCATAGAGGGCAGGAACATCCAGACCATTGCGCCACATAACAGAAACGCCAGCGTGGCGGCGCAATACATGAAGGTAAATCCGAATCCCATCGACAGGGCGAAAGCCAGCGGCGGCCCGACAACCCAGGCCAGAGAAACCTGTGCGCGCAAAATAGAGCTGAACATCACGGCTTCGCGCCCGGTTTTCTCGGAATGCTCGCGCGCAAGGGCAAACATTTGCGGGTTGGCGGTTGAGCCGAAACTCGACAGTAAAACGCCGATAAACAGCAAAATAAAGTAGTTACGGTTGAAGGCGAAAAGGACACACGCCAGCGCGCCCAGAATGCAGCAATACAGGATCAGCGTTTTGCGGTCACCGCGTTTGTCCGACCAGGTCGCCAGCAGCTGGCTGACGAAAATGCCAATCACGGCACTGCCGGTAAAGAAGATGCCGACCATAAACGGGCTGACGTGTACCTGAGAAGTCAGAAACAGGCTGAGCGTCGGGGTCTGAAGGGCACCGGCAATTCCGGTGAGAAAGGCGATGATCAAAAAAGCAGTCGACGTCATGTCGGGTAAGCGGCGGGCTGACGTTGTAGAAATTCGCATTAGATAGCTGAACCAGAGTGAAGAGAAGGAGGACGAAATTTGCGCGAATGTTACGTCAGTTTAAAAAAAACAAAAACAGGTTTTGATCATCAAAAATGTAAACCGGAGTGTATTTGCCATACTGAATAATAAAACCGCACATTGTGTTAAAAATAACCCAAACCGGCAGCCGTCCGGTCACAGGAGGTCATCCACTCAAACCCGCCAGCTACCTTCAGCTAAACTGTTTTTGGCCGCTTCAGCCTGACTTCAGCATTTGCGTTAAGTCACAGGCTTCAGGGCGTCGCAAAAAAGGAAACTGTGCGTGGCATCAAAAAATTGTTACGTCAAATCAGGGAAAGCTTGATTTAAAAACAGGCCGGATTGAGACTCCTTGAAACGTTTCAGCGTTGTCAGTTTCTCTTCTGAAATTTGATGGCGCTCCTTTTTTCTCAGTAAAGCTGAAACGATTCAATTTCAGCAGGAGAGGAGAATTATGTTCCAACTGTCACAGCAAGATATTCATCTCGGTGCGGCTGCCAGCGATAAGCAGGAAGCAATTCGCCAGGTCGCAGCAGCACTGACTCAGGCTGGCCGCGTCAGCGAAGGTTATGTAGACGGCATGTTAGCGCGTGAGCTGCAAACTTCTACATACCTTGGCAACGGTATTGCTATCCCGCACGGCACCACAGATACCCGTGATCTGGTGCTTGATACCGGCGTCCAGGTTTTCCAGTTCCCGCAGGGCATCGCGTGGGGCGAAGGGCAAACTGCTTATGTCGTTATCGGCATCGCGGCGCGTTCTGATGAACACCTCGGTTTGCTGCGTCAGCTGACGCATGTCTTAAGTGACGACAGCGTGGCTGAGCGTCTGGCAAAAACAGATTCAGCTGAAGAACTGCGCAGCCTGCTGATGGGCGAGAAAAATGCCGCTGAATTCCTGTTTGATACCCAACTGATTGCTGTTGATGTGGCGGCGGAAAGCCTGATCACATTGCAGGCGCTGAACGCAGGCCGTCTGCAACAGGTGGGTGCCGTTAATACCGCTTTCGTCAGCGATGTTATCAGCCGCAAACCACTGAATCTGGGGCACGGCATCTGGCTGAGCGACAGCACGGAAGGTAATCTGAAAAGTGCTGCCACCGTCAGCCGTGCGCATCAGGCGTTTGATCTGGCCGGTGAAAAGGTTTCTATGCTGCTGACGATTTCTGTCGCAGATGACCAGCCGCTGGACGTGCTGAATTACCTGAGCGACCTGCTGATTGCCAATAAAGCTGAACGCTTGCTGACGGCAGATGCCGTTGGCGTGCTGGCATTGCTGACCAGCGAAGTCGAAGAACAAGCCAACGTGCTGACGGCTGAATTCGTTATCCGTAACGAACATGGCCTGCATGCGCGTCCGGGCACGGCATTAGTGAACGTGATCAAACAGTTCAGCAGTGAAATCACCGTTACCAATCTTGATGGCAGCGGTAAACCTGCCAACGGCCGCAGCCTGATGAAAGTCGTGGCGCTGGGCGTGAAAAAAGGTCACCACCTGCGCTTTACCGCCAGTGGTGAAGATGCAGAACTGGCATTAAAAACCATCGGCGAAGCGATTGCCGAAGGTCTTGGGGAGGGCGCATGAGCCGTCGGGTCGCCACAATTACTTTAAACCCTGCGTACGATTTAGTGGGCTATGTGCCCGAAATCGAACGTGGTGAAGTCAATCTGGTGCAAACCACTGGTCTGCACGCCGCCGGTAAAGGCATCAACGTTGCGAAGGTGCTGAAAGATCTCGGCATCGACGTCACCGTTGGCGGCTTCCTGGGCAAAGAAAATCAGGACGGCTTCCAGTTGCTGTTCAGCGATCTGGGCATCGCGAACCGTTTCCAAGTCGTCAATGGCCGTACGCGTATTAACGTCAAACTGACCGAAAAAGATGGTGAAGTCAGCGACTTCAACTTCTCCGGCTTCAATGTGACGCCTGCTGACTGGGAACGTTTCGTGACGGATTCCCTGTCCTGGCTGGGTCAGTTCGACATGGTCGCCGTGAGCGGCAGCCTGCCAGCGGGCGTTGATCCTGACGCATTCACTGACTGGATGAAACGTCTGCGCGCGCAGTGTCCTTGCATCATTTTCGACAGCAGCCGTGAAGCACTGGTGGCCGGTCTGAAAGCTGCACCGTGGCTGGTTAAACCTAACCGTCGTGAACTGGAAATCTGGGCTGGCCGTAAATTGCCGGAACTGAGTGACGTGGTTGAAGCTGCGCATGCCTTGCGTGATCAGGGAATTGCCCACGTGGTGATTTCGCTGGGTGCTGAAGGCGCATTGTGGGTTAACGCCTCCGGCGCGTGGATCGCCAAACCGCCAGCCTGTGAAGTTGTCAGCACCGTCGGTGCCGGTGATTCCATGGTCGGTGGCCTGATTTACGGCTTGCTGATGCGCGAATCCAGCGAACATACGCTACGCCTGGCAACGGCTGTTGCCGCACTGGCTGTCAGCCAGAGTAATGTCGGTGTCACCGATCGTCCGCAGCTCGCGGCGATGATGGCCCGTGTTGATCTGAAACCCTTTTAATCCGCAGGAGGCAGAATGAAAACGCTGCTGATGATAGACAGTTCGCTGGGACAGGCTCGCAGCCATCTGGCGAAAAATTTGCTCGCTGCTGCTGCGGCGAAAGCAGGGCATCAGGTGGTCGATCAGGCCGCTGACGCTGAAGTTGTGATCGTGGCCGGTGAGACCGTACCCAACGATGCGACGCTGACAGGTAAAAACATTTATACCGGTGATGTGGCGGATGCCGTTCGCGATCCTCAGGCATTTCTGGCACGCGCACTGACAGAAGCCAAACCTTACGTGGCACCGGCTGTAGCCGTATCAGCACCTGCCGGTGCAGTTGGTCCAAAACGTATCGTTGCTATCACTGCCTGCCCGACCGGCGTGGCGCACACTTTCATGGCGGCTGAAGCTATTGAAAGCGAAGCGAAAAAACGCGGCTGGTGGGTGAAAGTGGAAACCCGTGGTTCCGTCGGTGCCGGTAACGCCATCACGCCTGAAGAAGTGGCGGCGGCAGATCTGGTCATCGTTGCGGCTGACATCGAAGTGGATCTGGCGAAGTTCGCCGGTAAGCCGATGTACCGTACCTCTACCGGTCTGGCATTGAAAAAGACCAAACAGGAGCTGGATAAAGCACTGGTAGAAGCGGAAGTGTTTGCCCCTAATGCACAGGGCGCAACTTCCACGGCGAAGAAGAAAGAAGCGGGCGGTTCTGGGCCATATCGTCACCTGCTGACCGGCGTGTCTTACATGCTGCCGATGGTAGTGGCGGGTGGCTTGTGTATCGCGTTGTCCTTCGTTTTCGGTATTAAAGCCTTTGAAGTTAAAGGCACGCTGCCGGCTGCGCTGATGCAAATCGGGGGCGCTTCAGCCTTCGCATTGATGGTTCCGGTTCTGGCGGGTTTTATTGCCTTCTCCATCGCTGACCGTCCTGGTCTGACGCCGGGTCTTATCGGCGGTATGTTAGCCGTGAGCACCGGTGCCGGTTTCCTTGGCGGTATAATTGCCGGTTTCCTCGCGGGTTACGTGGCGAAAGCTATCAGTGGCAAGCTGAAGCTACCGCAAAGTATGGAAGCCCTGAAACCTATCCTGATCATCCCGCTGGTCGCGAGCCTGATTACGGGTCTGGTGATGATTTATGTTGTCGGTACGCCGGTGGCAAAAATCATGTCAGGTCTGACCGCATGGCTGCAATCTCTGGGAACTGCGAACGCCGTACTGCTCGGCGCAATCCTCGGTGCGATGATGTGTACCGACATGGGTGGCCCGGTAAACAAAGCGGCTTACGCGTTCGGCGTCGCGTTGCTGAGTTCTTCCGTGTACGCACCAATGGCCGCCATCATGGCTGCCGGTATGGTGCCACCACTGGCGATGGGTCTGGCGACCTTGCTGGCGCGTAACAAGTTCGAACAAAGTGAACGCGAAGGCGGTAAAGCAGCGCTGGTTCTGGGCCTGTGCTTTATCTCCGAAGGTGCGATTCCGTTCGCTGCCCGTGACCCGATGCGTGTTCTGCCGTGCTGTATCGCCGGTGGTGCACTGACCGGTGCGTTGTCCATGGCATTCCATGCACAACTGATGGCACCGCACGGTGGTCTGTTTGTTCTGCTGATCCCAGGCGCAATCACACCGGTACTTGGTTACCTGGTGGCGATTATTGCCGGTACCGTTCTGGCGGGTGGCGCTTATGCGGTTCTGAAACGTTCAGATGCGCAGCTGGCCGCTAAAGTAGCCTGATAATTGCTGTTCAGCAGGTGAGAGAAGCGCGACTTAAAAATGAGTCGCGCTTTTTTTTTGCAGCGGCTATCTGCAAAATTAAGCCGCGACTTCAGCCGCCGCTTCCCCTTTTAACCACGCGATCTCATCTTTCCAGATCTCCGGATCAACCGTCTCGAGGATCATCGGGATACCGTCAAACCGCGCGTCGCGCATCATCCAGCTGAACACCGTATTGCCAATGTTTCCCTGACCGAGGCTGTGGTGGCGGTCGACGCGGCTGTTGAATTCGCTCTTCGCATCGTTGAGATGCATACCGCGCAGGTACTTAAATCCGACAACGTCTTCGAAATGTTTGAAGGTCTTCTCGCACTCTTCGACAGTTCGCAGATCGTAACCGGCGGCGAAAGCGTGGCAGGTATCAATGCAGACGCCGACGCGGCTTTTGTCTTCGACGCCATCAATAATTTTCGCCAGATGCTCAAAGCGGAAACCCAGATTGCTGCCCTGACCGGCGGTGTTTTCGATGACGGCGGTGACGCCCTGCGTCTGTGCCAGCGCGATGTTCAGGGATTCAGAAATGCGTTCGAGACATTTGTCTTCATCGATTTGCATCAGGTGGCTGCCCGGATGGAAATTGAGCAGCGAAAGGCCGAGCTGTTCGCAACGTTGCAGTTCATCAAGAAAGGCTTCGCGGGATTTTTCCAGCGCTTCGGTAACCGGGTGGCCGAGGTTAATCAGATAGCTGTCATGCGGCAAAATCTGGTTGCTCTGATAGCCATACTTTTCACAGGCTATTTTGAATTTTTCGATGACATCTTCCGGCAACGGTGCCGCTTTCCACTGACGCTGGTTCTTGGTGAAAAGCGCAAAAGCCGTGGCTTCCAGCTCGTGTGCCCGCAGCACGGCCTGATCGACGCCGCCCGCAGCACTCACGTGTGCTCCTATAAACTTCATTTCCGCTCCTCATTTATTCTTGATCTAAGGGAGAATGATAGCGCCTGCACAAGGCAGGCGCAGCAGAGAAGTGTTAAAACCCGCAACATTAGCCAAAAAGATGCTGAACCAGTTCGTTGATCCCCGCGCCGCCAGCAATCAGCCAGACAAACAATATTGCCGCCAGCAACATCGGTTTCAGCCCCGCCTGACGCAGCGCGCTGATGTGTGTTGTCAGGCCAAGCGCTGCCATCGCCATCGCAAGCAGCACGGTGTCGAGCGTGATGAGCGGCGGGATCCAGTTGTGCGGCAGAATATCCAGCGAGTTGAACGCCGCCACCAGAATGAATATCAGCGCGAACCACGGGATCGTGATGTTACGCAAACCTGATTTCTCACCGGCTTCTTTCACACCTTTACCTCGGGCAATCCAGCCGGATAACAGCAGCAGGAACGGAGCCAGCATCATGACGCGGATCATCTTGGCAATCACCGCCGCGTTTTCAGCGTCCGGGCTGACACCCTGACCGGCGGCAACCACCTGCGCCACTTCATGCACCGTCGAGCCGGTATAAATCCCGAACTGTGCAGCCGTGAGGTTCACCCAGTGATAATGCGCGTTAAGTTGCCATAACCACGGATACAGGAAGATGGCCGCGGTGCCGAAAATAACGACCGTAGCCACGGCAACCGTGACTTTTTCTGCTTTGGCGTTGAGCACCGGCTCTGTCGCCATCACGGCGGCCGCGCCACAAATGCTGCTGCCTGCACCGATGAGCATGGAGGTGTCGCGGTCTAATTTAAACACGCGTTGTCCCAGCCAGCAGGCCAGCGCGAAGGTGGAACACAACATCATGGCGTCAATCAGAATGCCGGTTGCACCGACGTCAGCGATTTGCGCGAACGTCAGGCGCAGGCCGTAAAGAATGATGCCGAGCCGCAACAGGCGCTGCTTTGCCAGCGTGACGCCTTTCTCGCACCATGGCCGGGCGGCAGGATAAAACGTGTTGCCGATAACCATGCCGATAACGATCGCCAGCGTCAGGGCGCTCAGCCCGAGCTGGCTTAGTGCCGGAAAATCACTCAGCCAGATAGCCAGAGCAGTAATGACGCCGGTCAGCGCCAGGCCGGGAATGACACGACTCATCCGCAGCGGTTGCGGAACGGTATTTTTGAGTGTGTCGCGTTTATTGAGCGGCAATGTATTCATCGTCGTTTCCTCATCTAAGGAGTGATGCGATAAGGCTACGCCGCGCTTATATAAAAATGAAATTGATTATAACTTTATAACCTATCTGAAAAACTGGTATAGAATGCGCTGAAAACCGGGGGCAAAATGGTCGCCCCGATCTACGGGTCTATACTGAAGAAAGAGAAAGCGTGCGGTACGCGGCGGTTTTTCTTCTGAACAGATTTCTGAGCAGACATTTTTGAACAAGCAATCAGCGGACCGGAGGGCTTGTAAGGATAGCGGGACATTTATGCACATAACATTGCGACAACTTGAAGTTTTCGCCGAGGTGCTGAAAAGCGGGTCGACTACGCAGGCCTCGGTGGTGCTTTCATTATCACAATCCGCGGTGAGTGCCGCACTGGCCGATATCGAAGGCCAACTTGGCGTGCAATTATTTGACCGTGTCGGTAAACGGCTGGTAATCAATGAACATGGGCGTCTGTTATACCCGAAAGCGCTGGCGCTGCTTGAACAGGCGGGCGAAATCGAGCGCCTGTTTAATCACGACAACGGTTCGCTGCGCATCGGTGCGAGCAGCACCATCGGTAATTACATGCTGCCGGCGATGATTGCGGAATACCGGCTGGATTTCCCGCATACGCCGATGGAACTTAACGTCGGCAACACCAATGACGTGATTAACGCCGTCTCTGATTTTCGGGTGGATCTGGGGCTTATCGAAGGGCCGTGCCAGTTGCCGGAGCTGATTACGCAACCTTGGCTGGATGACGAACTGGTGGTGTTTGTCGCACCGGAAAATCCGCTGGCGGGGCAGACGGTTTCACTTGAAGCACTGGCGCGGGAACCGTGGATCTTGCGTGAACGCGGCTCGGGCACGCGCGAAGTGTTAGATCACATGTTGCTTCCGCAGTTACCGGATTTCAATCTGGTGATGGAGCTGGGAAATTCCGAGGCCATCAAGCACGCGGTGCGTCACGGAATTGGCATCAGCTGTCTGTCGCGCCGGGTGATTGCCGAGCAGCTTAGCAGCGGCTCGCTGGTGGAAATCCGCCTGCCGGTTGCCCCGCTGGTGCGTAAGCTTTATCTCATTCATCACCGTCAGAAACACATCTCCAACGCCTTATCGCGGTTTTTAACCTATTGTCGCGAATCCTGATTACGGTCTTTCACTAATGATCCGCGGCCTGTTATGAAGGTGTCTTATAACAGGTCGTTCCTGCTATTCAGAGCGGCAGGTTTTGCTACAATCCGCGCTTAAATTTTATAATGACGAGCGGATATAGGGTAAAAATGGCTCAACAACCTACAAAAAATACGCAGGTGGCTCCCACACTGCGTCGCGAGCTCAAGGCACGTCACTTAACGATGATCGCCATCGGCGGTTCAATTGGTACGGGTTTATTCGTCGCCTCCGGCGCGACAGTTTCACAGGCGGGCCCGGGCGGCGCACTGCTGTCCTACGCACTGATCGGCATCATGGTTTACTTCCTGATGACCAGCCTCGGTGAACTCGCGGCATTCATGCCTGTTTCCGGTTCATTCTCCACGTATGGCTCCCGTTATGTCGAAGAAGGTTTCGGTTTCGCACTGGGCTGGAACTACTGGTACAACTGGGCGGTAACTATCGCCGTTGACCTCGTGGCCTCACAACTGGTGATGAACTACTGGTTCCCGGACACGCCGGGCTGGATCTGGAGCGCCTTGTTCCTCGGTCTGATCTTCCTGCTTAACTACATTTCCGTACGCGGTTTCGGCGAAGCGGAATACTGGTTCTCCCTGATCAAAGTGGTCACCGTCATCATCTTCATCGCCGTGGGCGTGCTGATGATCACCGGCATTATGCGCGGTGCTGAAACTGCGGGCTGGCACAACTGGACAATCGGTGATGCGCCGTTTGCAGGCGGGTTTGCCTCGATGATAGGTGTGGCGATGATCGTCGGTTTCTCCTTCCAGGGAACCGAACTGATTGGCGTGGCCGCCGGTGAATCTGAAAACCCGGGCAAAAATATCCCACGGGCAGTGCGTCAGGTGTTCTGGCGTATCCTGCTGTTCTATATTCTGGCGATTCTGGTCATCAGCCTGATCATTCCTTACACCGACCCAAGCTTGCTGCGTAACGAAGTGGGCGATATCTCTGTCAGCCCGTTCACGCTGGTGTTCCGTAATGCCGGTCTGCTTTCCGCCGCAGCGGTGATGAACGCCGTGATCCTGACCGCCGTATTGTCTGCCGGTAACTCAGGCATGTACGCGTCAACCCGTATGCTGTTTACGCTGGCCAGCGAAGGTAAAGCGCCGCGCATTTTCGCCAAACTGTCGAAAGGCGGTGTGCCGCGCAACGCACTTTACGCCACCACCATTGTGGCCGCGCTGTGCTTCCTGAGCTCAATGTTTGGTAACCAGACCGTTTACCTGTGGCTGCTGAACACGTCCGGTATGACGGGCTTTATTGCGTGGCTGGGCATCGCGGTGAGCCATTACCGTTTCCGTCGCGGCTATGTTTCACAAGGTCTTGACCTGAAGAAACTGCCTTATCTGTCCGGCTTCTTCCCGTTCGGCCCGGTCTTTGCCTTTGTGCTGTGTCTGATCATCACGCTGGGCCAGAACTATCAGGCGTTCCTGAAAGATACCATTGACTGGGGCGGCGTTGCGGCGACGTACATTGGTCTGCCACTGTTCCTGATCATCTGGTTTGGCTACAAGCTGACCAAAGGCACCAAAGTGGTGAAATACAGCGAAATGGAATTCCCGGAACACGTGGATAAATAACTGACCGGAACGGCTATTTTGTTGCAAAGGCGGAGCCCAGGCTCCGCTTTTTTTATACCTTTCTTTCCGTAATGCTTTGTTACTTCAGCCCTGTTTCCCCGCGCCCGATCTCTCTGTAACCTTGATAGGTTCTGTAAACTGCATTGATAATCGTTATCATTTCTTTTATTGTTAGCCCCACTTCAGGGAAACGTAAAGGAATCGGAAGAAGATGAATTATCAGCAGAATTTTATCAGTACGCTGTTTAGCAAACGAATTGCTGGCGGATTATTAGGATGCACCCTTGGCATGTTAAGCCTGAGCGCTCAGGCGGTGACGGTCACGGATATTGCCGGAAGAACGGTCACGGTGCCGGATGACGTCCAGCGTGTAGTGCTGGGAGAAGGGCGGTTGTTCTTTGCCGTTTCCCTGCTCGAAGGCCAGAAGCCGTTTGACCGCATTGCGGGCTGGCAGGGCGATTTCCGTAAGCTGGATCCGCAAACGTACGCGACGTATCAGGCTAAATTCCCGCAGATCGATAAAATCCCGCTGATTGGTAACACCAGCGCCGATAGCATCAGTCCGGAAAAAGTGCTGACGCTGAATCCGCAGTTAGCGATTTTTGGTTTGTCGGGCCACGGGCCGGGCAAAGAAAGTGCGCTGGTGACACAATTGCAGAAAGCCGATGTGCCGGTGGTCTTTGTGGATTTCCGCACGTCGCCGCTGAAAAATACCCTGCCGAGCATGGAGCTGCTGGGTAAAGTGCTCAACCGCGAAAAACAGGCGCAGGACTATATCCGCTTTTATCAGGACAACATCAAACGCGTCACGGATGTCACGAAAGACATTCCTGAGCAGGATAAACCGAAAGTCTTTATCGAATTACGCGCCTCAACCGCGGATGAATGTTGCCGTTCTGCCGGTAAAGGCAACATGGGTGATTTCATCGATCAGGCGGGTGGGGTTAATATTGCCAAACCGTTGCTGCCGGGGCCGCTGGGTCTGGTCAATCTCGAAAAAGTGATTGCGGCGCAGCCGGATGTATATCTGGTCAGCGGTGGCGGGAAACCGGCGAAAGCGGGTGATCCGGCGCCAACCGGATTAGTGCTCGGCGCACAAACCACGCCGGAAGAAGCACGTGCCAGCCTGACGCCGCTCCTGCAACGTAAAGGCATCAGCACGCTGAAAGCCGTGGAAAATGGCCGCAGTTTTGGCATCTGGCACAATTATTACAATTCGCCGTATAACGTGCTGGCCGTGCAGGTCTTTGCCAAAGCATTTTATCCGGAGAAATTTGCGGATTTGGATCCGCAGGAAACGCAGAAACAACTCTATAAGCAGTTCCTTGCCGTGGAACCGACAGGCACTTACTGGACGGATGCGGTTAAACCGGAAAGCGGCAAGTAATTCCGCCGTCAGTTTTTACGTTAAAGAGACAGAAGCGAATCATGAGTACAACGACCGAACCCGCGCTGGCGGTGAAAGCCACTACCGACAACAGCGTGATGGGGCGATACCAGAATATCGTCCGCCGCCGTCTGTTAATCATGCTGGTCCTGGTGCTGGCGATTATCGTCTCACTGGTGATTGATTTCATTATGGGGCCGTCGGGGTTGTCACTCGGTACGCTGTGGAAAACGCTGTTCGATGCGGCAGCGGCAGATCCGGGCACGCGCGTGATTGTGTGGGATATCCGCATGCCTTACGCGCTGATGGCGGTGGCGGTGGGGATGTCTCTGGGGCTGGCGGGTGCAGAAATGCAAACCATCCTGAACAACCCGCTGGCCAGCCCGTTTACGCTCGGGGTTTCTTCTGCGGCAGCGTTCGGCGCGGCACTGGCTATCGTGCTGGGTATCGGCATTCCGGGGATCCCGGATCAATGGTTTATCTCCGCGAACGCCTTTATTTTTGCGCTGCTCGCCGCGCTGATGCTTGACGGCATCACCCGCTGGACGCGCGTCGCCAGCTCCGGCGTGGTGCTGTTTGGTATCGCGCTGGTCTTTACCTTCAACGCACTGGTTTCCCTGATGCAGTTCATCGCCACCGAAGACACCTTACAGGGCTTAGTTTTCTGGACGATGGGCAGCCTGGCGCGTGCGTCGTGGGTGAAACTGGGCGTGATGCTGCTGGCGTTTCTGATTTTACTGCCGTGGTCGATGATGAGCGCGTGGAAGCTGACCGCGCTGCGTCTGGGTGAAGATCGCGCGGTGAGTTTTGGTATCGACGTGCGCCGTTTACGTCTTGGCACGTTGCTGCGTATCAGTATTCTTTCCGCACTGGCGGTGGCATTTGTCGGGCCGATTGGTTTTATCGGGCTGGTCGCGCCGCATATTGCGCGCCTGATGTTTGGTGAAGATCACCGTTTCTATCTGCCGGCGAGTGCGCTGATTGGTGCGCTGGTGCTGTCGATGGCGTCGGTGGCGTCTAAAAATCTGGTGCCGGGCGTCATTATTCCGGTCGGTATCGTGACTTCGCTGGTCGGCGTGCCGTTCTTCCTCAGCATTATTCTTCGCCACAGGGGGAACGTCTGATGTCTGCGATGCTCGAAACCGATCCGCAAACGTTGTTCAATGCCGCCACGCAGGGGCTGCAAATCCGCGATTTCAACGCGGGTTATCCTAAGCGCCCTGTGATCCGCAACCTGAACGTACCGATGCTGCCGCGCGGGAAAATTACCGTGCTGCTCGGGCCCAACGGCAGCGGGAAATCCACCTTACTGCGTTCGCTGGCCGGGCTGAACCGGGCGGAAGGGCAGTTGATGCTCGACGGCCACGATTTAATGCCGATGCCGTTTGCCCGTCGCGCGGAGCAGGTGGTGTATCTGCCGCAAACGCTGCCAGCCGGTGTGCATCTGCATGTGCTGGAATCCATTATCGTGGCGCAGCGTGCGTCCGGCGGTAAAGGAAAAGCCTCTGAAGGCACGGACAGCGTGATGGCGCTGCTGCGTCAGCTCGGTATTGAACATCTGGCGCTGAGTTATCTGGATCAGCTTTCCGGCGGGCAGAAACAGCTGGTCGGGCTGGCGCAATCGCTGATCCGCCAGCCATCGCTGCTGCTGCTTGATGAACCGCTCAGCGCGCTCGATCTGAACTACCAGTTCCACGTGATGGATCTGGTGCGCAGGGAAACGCAAAAACGCAATATCGTGACCGTGGTGGTGGTGCATGACATCAATATCGCGCTGCGCCACGGCGACCGCGTGCTGATGCTCAAGGACGGTAATCTGATTGCTGACGGCGAGCCGGAAGCGGTGATCACCCCGGAAAGTCTCGCGCGCGTTTACGGCGTGCGCGGGAGAATTGAACGCTGCTCGCAGGGAACGCCGCAGATCCTCATCGACGGACTGGTCAGCGACCCTTCGATTTAAGTTCTGACGAAATAAAAACGGACGCAGCCAACGCAGCGGCGTCCGCCTTTCACATTGTGAGCCTGAAACTAATAAATACATCCTGATAAACCGGGCGGGTTTGTTCGCGCCGCGTTTACCGGTTTGACGGAATTTAATTACAACGTCCCGCACCGGCGGGGTTGTTTTATCTCATGGAGAGAAGAAATGGTTAAGGTCAAATTTACACCGGCGATCAAAGCCGGGCTGCTCGCTCAGTTGTTTGCCGCCGCGTGTCCTGCGATGGCGGAAGACGTTTCTGAAGTGAAAGAAAAAGAAGACCAGATGGTGGTGACGGCTTCCGCCATCCAGCAAAACCTCAAAGATGCGCCAGCCAGTATCAGCGTCATCACCCGCGAAGACCTGCAAAAAAAACCGGTTCAGAACCTGAAAGACGTTCTGAAAGATGTGCCGGGCGTGCAAATCACCAATGAAAGCGACAACCGTCAGGGCGTCAGTATCCGCGGGCTGGGCAGCGGTTACACCCTGATTCTGGTTGACGGCAAACGCGTGAATTCCCGCAACGCCGTATTCCGCCATAACGATTTCGATTTAAGCTGGATCCCGGCGGAATCAATCGAACGTATCGAAGTGGTGCGCGGGCCGATGTCCTCACTTTATGGTTCCGATGCGCTGGGCGGCGTGGTTAACATCATCACCCGCAAAGTCGGCACCGCGTGGCACGGTACGTTGAGCGCGGACACCACGGTTCAGGAACACCGCGATCGCGGCGACAGCGGCAACGGAAATTTCTTCGCCAGCGGCCCGCTGGTTGACGATCTGCTCGGCGTAAAAGTCTACGGCGCGCTGGGTAAACGTGAGAAAGATCAGGCCAGCTCCGCCAGCGGCAGCACCGGCCAGCCACGCATCGAAGGCTACACGTCGCGCAACGCCAATGTGGAATTCTCCCTGACGCCAACCGAAGATCAGGATATGACGTTCGGCTACGGTAGGGATCGTCAGGACAGAGATTCCGATACGCTGGATAAAAACCGCATTGAGCGCGAAAACTACTCGCTGGGCCACAACGGGCGCTGGGGGCTGGCGAACACTGAACTGCGTTTCTACGGTGAAAACATCGAGAACAAAAACGCCGAAACCATCACCTCGAAGAATAATTCCCTCGATGGAAAAGTCGTGATCCCGCTGGGGGATTACAACCAGTTCCTGACGTTCGGCGGCGAATACCGTAACGATAAACTCGAAGATGGCGTCAACATGAAGAGCGGCGGCAGCACGCAGGCCAACCAGTACGCGCTGTTCCTCGAAGACGAATGGCGTATTTTCGAAAGCCTCGCGCTGACCGGTGGCGTGCGCATGGACGACCATGAAAACTACGGCGTCAACTGGAGCCCGCGTGCGTATCTGGTCTACAACGCCACCGACACCGTTACGCTAAAAGGCGGCTGGGCATCGGCCTTCAAAGCGCCGTCCCTGTTACAGCTCAGCCCGGACTGGCAAAGTGCTTCCTGCCGCGGCAGTTGTAATGTGGTCGGCAGCAAAGACCTGAAAGCAGAAACCAGCGAAAGCGTGGAATTCGGCATGTACTACGCCGGTCAGGAAGGCTGGCTGGAAGATGTGAGCGCCAGCGCCACGGTCTTCCAGAACGATATCGACGACATGATCACCGTTATACGCACCGCCAACCGTAATCTGGCGCCGACCTACGCGAACTTTGTCGGCTTTGACGCCAGCGGTAATCCGATCTTCCGTTACTATAACGTCAATAAAGCCCGCATCCGTGGTCTGGAAACCGAAGTCAGCCTGCCGGTTACCGACGTGCTGAACCTGAAGCTGAACTACACCTACAACGACGCGCGTGACCTGAGCAACGGTGGAAATAAACCGTTGTCCGAACTGCCATTCCACACCAGTAACGCTACGCTGGACTGGAAACCGTGGGATGCCTGGAGCTTCTACGTTTCCGCCAACTACAAAGGTAAAAGCCGCACCGTCACCGACGGTAACGCCACACCTGGCGGGTACACCGTCTGGAACACCGGCGGTTCGTATCAGGTGAATAAAGCCGTGAAACTGCGGGCCGGTGTGCTGAACCTGACGGATAAAGACCTGAACCGGGATGACTACAGCTATAACGAGGACGGACGCCGGTACTTTGCGGCGATCGACTATAGTTTCTGATTGCAGGAGGCCGCTACAAAAGCGGCTTTTTTCTCGCGGCCAGCCAGAAACCGAGTCTTCTTCGATTTGAGCTTCCGGTGGAACCAGAAAAGTTTGCCAGCTTTCTGAAAGCGATTATTTTCCGTCCCACGCCTTTAAGTTTTGCTCTCTGACAGATAATTTCGCTTCCGGCGACAACTTATTGTAATCCTTCGCCAGACCGCTCTCCCAGTCACCGTACAGCGGGTTCGGCAGAACGATATATTGGGTGCCGAACTGCTGATGGTTCTGGTTCACGAAGGCGCGGCGCTGTTCGTTATTCTGGTGATAAGTGGCGGATCCGAAGTCGTTAAGATTGTCGCCCACGTATAAGACAACGTGATAACCGGCGGCTTTGACAGCGTCAAAACGGGCCTGCTTGTTGGAGGTATCGGAACTCAGCAACACGGTTTTGTCGTTGGCGCCGGTGAAGCCCAGACGGTTCATATTGTCGACAGTCGCGGCGTATTCACTGGTTTTGCGGTTTGAAACATAGAACATCGTGCCGCCGTGGGTATTGACGTAGTTGGCGAATTCAACAGCACCCGGAACGGCGGTTGCCTGACGGGCTGCCGTCCATTGTGACCAGGTTTTGCTGTCGAAAGGTTTGTTCGCTTTGACCTGCCACGCGCTGTAAGCGCTGTTATCAAGCATAGTTTCATCAAGATCGACGATGACGGCTTTCTTCTGTCCTGCCAGTGGCTTGGCCTGGTCATACGCCATTTTCGCGGTGTTAAACGCCTGATAAGCCAGCGCCTGATATTCACCGGATTGCTGGAACCAGTTCAGCGCCATCACCGACTGATCGTTCAGTTTCTGCTGGGTATCCGGCTTTTGCTGCGCACAGCCGCTTAGAGCCAGCATGATCAACGCACTGGTGGTGCAAAGCGAAATTTTATTCATTAGTCATCCCTATGCTTGTTAAGAAAGATTCGCATTCATGAAAATCGTTAAAACTGTAGCAGATTTAGCGGGGTGTGGAAGAGTTTATGACGATTAACGCGAGGCGTGTCGGAAAATGGCAGAGATGAAAAAAGCCGGAGGGTGAGTCCGGCCAAAAAAATCAAAGACAGAGAAATAACAATGAGGGAGGATATTTGACTTAAATCAGAACTGATAAACCAGACCGACAGCCGTCACGTCGTCGTTATTCAGAGCCAATTTGTTGTCGTCAGACAGTTGGTTGATTTTATAATCAACATACGCGGACATGTTTTTGTTGAAATAATAAGTTGCCGCTACGTCAACATATTTAACCAGGTCTGCATCACCGATATTTTCAATATCTTTCGCTTTAGTCTGAACATAACCCAGTGACGGACGCAGGCCATTTTCAAACTGATATTGTGCAACAGCTTCGAAAGTTTGTGTTTTATTAGCAAAACCGCTGCCAGCAGGTGCGCCTGCAATACCGCCAGGCACGGTAATAGCGATCATATTACGGGTTTCAGCATACATAGCGGCTAAATAAACACCGTTTGCATCGTATTTCATGCCGCCGGTCCAGGCGTCTGCTTTATCGCCTTTACCGTAAGTAGAATTGCTCTGGCCCGTTGTGCGGTCAGAAGAAGCATAAGCGCCACCGAAGCTCACGCCGGTATCAGCCAGTGCGTAAGTGGTCGACAGGGCATAGCCGTCACCGTTTGCGGTGCTGCTGCTGCGGCTGTCGTTTTCGTTTTTACCCTGGTACTGAACGGCAACGTTCAGACCATCAACCAGGCCGAAGAAGCCGCGGTTACGGTAGGTTGCCACACCGTTGGTACGGCCTGTCATGAAGCGGTCAGCTTTGGTGTAACCGTCGCCGCCGAACTCAGGGAACATATCGGTCCAGGCTTCAACATCGTACAGTGCGCCGTAGTTACGGCCGTAGTCGATGGAACCGTATTGACCGAATTTCAAACCTGCAAAGCCCAGACGGGTTTTGGTACCGGTAGTGCTTGGCGTTTTGCTGTCAGATTCAGCGTGGTTAGCCATCACGTTGTATTCCCACTGACCGTAGCCGGTGATTAAATCATTAATTTGTGTCTGGCCTTTAAAACCGAAACGAATGTAACTCTGGTCACCGTCATTGCTGGCAGAATCAGAGAAATAATGCAGCCCTTTAACTTTACCGTACAGATCCAGTTTATTACCGTCTTTATTATAAACTTCCGCTGCGTGAGCTCCTGATGCAATCAGTAAACCAGGAATTAAAAGTGCCAGAATATTACGTTTCATGAAATTGTACCCTGCATTTTTTATTAAAAGCTTTTCGGGAAAGCTTTATATGAAGTCTTATGGAAAGACGCTAATCATCATTTTTGCTATTCATTCCGCATCGGTTGGGAATTTTCTTAGCGAGGATTTTTTACCGTAGATTTGTGATCAATTTATGACAATCAGAAATGAACTTTTCTTTTTTTTACAAGTCCTCCACTTTTTATGCCGAATTATAAGGCGAATTTCGTCGTGATTTCGGGCTGCGCCAGAGGCGGGTCTGTGTGACAATAGACCCCAACATTCCTGTCCCGACGTACAAAAAAGAGATGCATGGCGCTTTCCCCCGCAGTAAAAAATCAGATAAGCCAGTGGTATAAAGCCCTGCAACAGCAAATTCCGGATTTCATTCCCCGTGCTCCGCAACGCGAGATGATTGCGGAGGTGGCGAAAGTTTTCTCCGGTGATTCTGCCCGGCATCTGGCCATCGAGGCGCCGACCGGCGTCGGGAAAACGCTGTCCTACCTCATCCCAGGCATTGCCGTCAGCCGCGAAGAAGAAAAGCCGCTGATTGTCAGCACGGCCAACGTGGCGTTGCAGGATCAAATTTTCAGTAAAGATTTACCCCTGCTGAAAAAAATCATTCCCGACCTGAAATTTACCGGCGCTTTCGGGCGCGGGCGCTACGTTTGTCCGCGCAATCTGGCGGCGATGAGCAATGAAAACGCGCAGGGCGATCTGGGATTATTTCTCGGCGATGAACTTGCGCCTTCCAGCGGTGAAGAACAGAAACTGTCTAAAACGCTGGAAACTGCGCTCTCACGCTACGAATGGGACGGTTTGCGCGATCACTACCAGAAAACCATCGACGATCCGTTATGGATAAAAATCAGCACTGACAAAGCCAACTGCCTGAGCCGTAACTGTCACTATTTCCGCGAATGCCCGTATTTCGTGGCGCGAAAAGAGATTGAAAGCGCCGATGTGGTGGTCACTAACCATGCGCTGGTGATGGCGGCGCTGGAATCTGAATCCGTGCTTCCGCCGGCCAAAGATTTGCTGCTGGTGCTCGACGAAGGCCACCATCTGCCGGAAGTCGCACGCGATGCGCTGGAAGTGGACGCTGAAATTACGGCCGTCTGGAACCACCTGCAACTGGACAATTTTGTGCGCCAGATTGAGCAATGTCTGGCGCTGTTCACCCCGAAAAATCCGCCGCCGCTGACCAGCGCCGAGCGTCTGCATAATCACTGTGCGGAAATGCGCGAACTGCTGCTGTCGATTGAACAAACAGTAGGTCAGTACTTGCCGCCGGATGAGCCGGAAGCCGAATACCGTTTCGAACTGGGAATGTTGCCTGCGGAGCTGACAGAGCAGTGCAGCCGCCTGTTTAAACTCACCGATGGTCTGCGCAGTCTGGCGGAATACATGGTGAATGATTTGAGTGAAAAGACCGGTAAACACGACATCATGCGTCTGCACCGGGCTATTTTGCACATGAGCCGCATGCAGGGTTATCTCGAAACGATGAGCAAACTGTGGCGGCTGGCGGCGCTGGACAAAGCGTCAAACGCGCCAATCGGCAAGTGGGTCACGCGTACATATTTTGATAACCAGACGCATCTGGTGTTTCACTGCGCGGGTATACGCGTCAGCGAACAGCTGGAAAAAATGCTGTGGCGCAAAGTGCCGCACGTGGTGGTGACGTCCGCAACGTTGCGTTCGCTCAACAGTTTCTCGCGCATTCAGGAAATGAGCGGGCTGAACGAAAAAGCGGGCGACCGTTTTATCAGCCTGGATTCTCCGTTCAATCACGTGACGCAGGGCAAACTGGTGATCCCGCAAATGACGCTTGAGCCGGTTCTGGCTAATGAAGCGGCGCATTTGCAGGAGATGGCAGATTTCTTCCGCACGGAGCTGGCGAAAGGGAAACATACCGGCCAGCTGGTGTTGTTCGCCAGTAACCGCGCCCTGCAACAGTTCGTCTCACTGCTGCCGGATCTGCGCCTGATGCTGCTGGTACAGGGCGATCAGCCGCGCTATCGTCTGGTCGAGGAACACCGCAAACGTGTTTCTGCGGGCACCACCAGCGTGCTGATTGGCCTGCAATCCTTCGCCGAAGGGCTGGATCTGAAAGGTGAATTGCTGACGCAGGTGCATATTCATAAAATTGCGTTCCCGCCGGTGGACAGCCCGGTGATTCTGACGGAAGGCGAATGGCTGAAAACGCTGAAGCGTTACCCGTTTGAAGTGCAAAGTCTGCCGAGCGCGTCTTTCAACCTGATCCAGCAGGTCGGGCGATTGATCCGCAGCCATGAATGCACTGGCGAAATTGTGATTTACGACCGCCGCTTGCTGACCAAAAGCTACGGTTCGCGCCTGCTGGCGGCTCTGCCGGTGTTCCCGATTGAGCAACCTGGAATGCCCGCGCCGGGGTCGGCTAAACGTCCGGATCTCCTTAAAACCGCGAAAAAAGAGCCCGCTCGTCGCCGTATGCGCCGCCGGTGATTTTTCTCGCAAAATCTTGTTTACCCTGAATAAGCAGTTGAACTGATAAGGTAACGGTACGATGGATTACACCAAACTCATCAAAGAAGTCGGACGCGGAAAAAACCATGCCCGCGATCTGGACCGGGAGCAGTCGCACGCGCTGTATCGTGAAATCCTCGCCGGTGACGTACCTGATTTACAGCTCGGCGCGCTGCTGATTGCGTTCCGAATCAAAGGTGAAGCCGAGGAAGAAATGCTCGGTTTTTACAGCGCGATGGAAGCGTTTGTGATGCGCCTTCAGGCACCAAAAAATCGCCCGCTTCCGGTGGTGATCCCGACCTATAACGGCGCGCGGAAACAGGCGAACCTCACGCCGCTGCTGGCGGTTCTGCTCAGCCGGCTGGGTTTACCGGTGCTGGTTCACGGCGTAGACGAAGACCCGACGCGTATCACCAGCGCTGAGATTTTCCGGGCGCTGGGTATCGACGCCGCCCGGTCTCAGGAGCAGGCCCAGCAGCAACTCGATGCAGCCAACGCGCCGGTGTTTGTGCCGGTTTCCGTTCTGTGCCCGCCCATTGAAAAACAGCTGGCCCTGCGCTGGCAGATGGGCGTACGCAACAGCAGTCATACGCTGGCAAAACTCATTACGCCATTTGTCGGGCAGGATTCACTGCGCTTATCCAGCGTTTCTCACCCGGAATATGTGCAGCGCGTTTCCTCATTCTTTCGCCAGATCGACGGTCGCGCTTTGCTGACGCAAGGGACTGAAGGTGAAGTGTATGCGAACCCGTCACGTTTCCCGCAGACGCACTTTATCGCTGGTGGTGAACTGAGTGTACTGGCGGAGAAGGAAGAGATTTTTGCTGCGGATGTACCGGCCGGCAAAGATGTCGAAACGACCGTGAACTACATTCAGGAATGTCTGAAGGGCGAACGCGCTATCCCGCAGGCTATTATCACGCAGATGGCGTGTTGTCTGGTCGCCGCAGAAATTTGTGGCGATATGGCCGAAGCCAAAATGATTGTGGATCAGATTTTTTAAAAGCCCCAATGAGCTCAGTTAGCTCCTCCCCCCGCGAAGGGGGAGGCGGGGAGGGGGTATTAAGGTCAAAACTGTAGTCAATGCATACTTCAAAATTTTTAGTTTTTCTTTAATACCCCACCCCAACCCTCCCCTTCGCAGGGGAGGGAGCTTAAAAAGCCATATTTATCATCGAGAAATTCACTCCATATGCCTGTCTCATTTCCCCAAAATCTCCCTTACCCTGTTCAAAAGTGTGGTTAAACGCTAAAATAAAGGAACTACGGAATCTATTTACTGATTTCATTCGTTTTTTTATAAAGTGTTATGGAGATTTAAAGATGGAAACGTTGCCAGCTTGCCCGACATGTCAGTCCGAATTCACCTGGCAGGACGGTGAAATGCTTAACTGTCCTGAATGTGGCCATGTCTGGTCAATGAACAGCGATCCGGCGGGTGATGACGATACACTGAAGGTCGTGGATGCAAACGGTAATCTGCTGGCGGACGGTGATTCCGTTACGGTAATCAAAGACCTGAAAGTGAAAGGTAGCTCTTCCATGCTGAAAATCGGTACCAAAGTGAAAGGCATCCGTCTGGTCGAAGGCGATCACAATATCGATTGCAAAATTGACGGTTTTGGGCAGATGAAACTCAAATCTGAGTTTGTTAAGAAAAACTAATCCCAAATTCTGAAGCCTGCCCGCATTCAGCGGTTTTGCCATATCGACAGAACCGCTGACTGAACATACACTCAATGTAAAATCTCTTTAACATTCAGCAGAGAAGATTACATGAAACAGGCTCAGGACTATTTTAACGCCCTCAATCACGACTATCTCGAAGTCCACCGGAACAAAGAAAATCTGTTCTGGCAAAACTATATGGGCACCGGCGATGAAAATGTCTCCCGTGCTTTCTCCGCTGCCGAAACGGCTTATAAACGCTTTATCTCCGAACCGACCCGCCCCGCGCAGTTGCGTGAGGTCATCGCTCGTCTCGAAAAACAAACGCCGGATGCAGAACGTGATGCGCTGCTGCATGGCCTGCGCGGCTGGCTGAGTTTCTTCGACTGCAACGTCATCGAAGACCCTGAAGCGCTGGTGCTGCTTGATGAAATCATTCAGGCGGAATCCGCTCTGTTTAGCAAACGTAAGCAGTACCGCATGACGCACATCAACAGCAAGGGCGAGCGCGTCAATGCCTCGCTGGGTGAGCTGCTGACCAATCAGGCGAACAACGAAAATGAAGCGTACCGCCGCAGTTCTCAAAACGCCTTACGTGAGCTGGAAGAGTGGCTGCTGCATAACGGTTTGCCGCAGCTGATCAGCCTGCGTAACCGCTTTGCGCGTCAGCTGGGTTATCGCAATTACTTCGACTACAAAGTCAATAAAACCGAGCGCATGTCACCGGAACAGCTATTCGCCATCCTCGACCGGTTCGAAGAGCAGACGCGTGAGAGCAACACGCGCAGCCTTAATGAGCTGGTGGCGCGTGAAGGTGACGCCGCGCTGCTGCCGTGGAATATTCGTTTCGCCAGCGCCGGTGACGTTACCCGCCAGCTCGATCCTTACTTCCCGTTTGCCGATTCCCTGCGTCGCTGGATTGACAGCTTCAAGCGCCTGAATATCGGCTTTAACGGCGCAGAGATGCAGCTGGATTTGCTGGTGCGGGAAGGCAAATTTGAGAATGGTTTTATGCACGGACCGGTGCCACCGTTTTATGACAACGGCAAATGGGTGCCTGCGGTGATTAACTTTACCAGTCTGGCAAAACCGGATCAGATTGGCAGCGGTGCGAGCGGGCTGAATACACTGTTCCACGAAGGCGGCCACGCGGCACATTTTGCCAATATCCGCCAGAATGCGCCATGCTTCTCACAGGAATTCCCGCCAACGTCTATGGCCTACGCCGAAACGCAGTCGATGTTCTGCGACAGCCTGCTGGAAGACGCGGACTGGCTGAAACGTTATGCGAAAAACACCGCCGGTGAGCCGGTGCCGGATGAACTGATTCACGCCAGTATCGAAGCCCGCCAGCCAATGCGTTCCTTTAACGAGCGCCATATTCTGCTGGTGCCGTATTTCGAATGGCAGCTTTATCAGTGGCCGGATGAAAAACGCACACCGGAAGCCATGATCGCGCTGGCGCGTGACGTAGAAACCCATATCCTCGGCGTGACCGGCAGCCCGCGTCCGACGCTGGCGATACCGCATTTGCTGTCGATGGAATCCGCCTGTTCTTATCAGGGCTATCTGCTGGCAATGATGGCCGTAGAACAGACGCGCGCTTTCTTCCTTAAACGTGACGGTTACCTGACCGATAACCCGGCGATTGGCCCGGATCTGGCGAAGCATTACTGGACGCCTGGCAACAGTATTAGTCACGACGAGACCTTACGCAGCCTGACCGGTGAGGGCTTCAATCCGGATTATCTGGCGCAGGCGTGTAATCAGACGGTAGACGCCGCGTGGGAAGATGCTCAGCGCACAATCACAGGCGCTTCTGAACGCGAACAGCCGGAAGCCGATTTCGATCTCAACGTGCATATTCGCGTGGCAGACGGGAAACGTATCCTGGCGGACAGCGCCGACGGCGATGAGGCTATGTGCCAGGATTTTGCGGATTTTGTGGATCAGAATTACGGTTCGAAATAACCGCGGCATAACGTAAAAAACCGCCATCTGGTGCTGAACCGGTGGCGGTTTTTTTATGGGTTAAATCAGCGGTTATTGGCGGGCGTCAGGGCGTATTAAATCGAACCGCAAATCTTCCGAAATGCCGTAGTAAGCCGAAGGGCCACCGGCACGCAGAACCGGCTCGGCGAGGGCGGTCTGATAAACACCGTCAACCAGCAGGTGCGGCGCGATATGTACGGCAACGACTTCGCCCAGCACCAGCCAGGTATCGATATCCTCACCTGTCGCCGTTTTTAACTGAATACACTGCGTCAGTTTGCATTCAAAATTCACCGGACTTTCCAGCACGCGATCGGCCGCCACAATCTTGCCCGGCTGCGGCGTCAGGCCGGCAAATGTAAATTCGTCTTCGCCACGTTCCAGCGTGGCCGAGCTTTCATTCATTCTGACCGCCAGCGGGCGCGTGGTCAGATTCCAGACAAACTCGCCGGTTTCGACGATATTCGCCACGCTGTCTTTCCAGCCGCTACTGGCGAAACCAATGATCGGAGGGCGATAATTGAAGCAGTTAAAAAAGCTGTAAGGTGCCAGATTTCGCTGACCGGCCGCATTGCGCGAGGAGATCCAACCAATCGGACGCGGGCTGACAATGGCGTTCAACGGGTCATGCGGCAGGCCGTGACCGCTTGCGGGTTCGTAATAATAACGATCATCAACGCTCATGATATTCCTCAGTTAAAAGATTCATCAAAACACTGATTTGTACATTACCCGTTTTAAACAGGCGCTGAGCGTTTTTATGTGCCCGGATGCGCGCGGCAGGCTGCCCCGGTTTGTGTTATCTTGTGCGCCATTAATGAATATCAACGCCCCATCGCATGCTTTGTGCGTCGCGCAACACCTTTCGGAGAGTCAATCAGGTGGAAAAAAAGAAAGTCTTCCCTCAGGAAAAAAGCGGTCTTCACCCGCGAAATCGTCATCGCAGCCGCTATGATTTCCCGGCCCTGATTGCCAGCAGCCCGGAACTGGCGCCGTTTGTCAGTGAAAATAAATGGGGCGATTTGTCTGTCGATTTCGCCAATCCGCAGGCTGTAAAAGCGCTGAACCGTGCTTTGCTCCGTGATTGCTATCAGATTGAAAACTGGGACATTCCGGCAGATTATCTTTGCCCGCCAATTCCTGGGCGCGCTGATTATGTTCACCATCTGGCTGATTTGCTTGCCAGCTGCAACAACGGCAATATCCCGCAGGGTAAAGACATTTCGGTGCTGGATATCGGTGTGGGCGCGAACTGTATTTATCCGATTATCGGCCTGCGTGAATACGGCTGGCGTTCCACCGCCAGTGAGATTGACCCGGTTTCGATGGCTGCCGCGAAAAAAATTGTCGCGACCAACCCGCAACTGACCAATCAGGTACGTTTCCGTTTGCAGGCGAAACCGCCGCGTATTCTCGACACCATTATTCGTCACGATGAGCGTTATGATGCCGTGCTGTGCAACCCGCCGTTCCATGCGTCGGCGGCAGATGCGGCGTCAGGCAGCCAGCGTAAACGTCAGAATCTGGGTCTGGATCGCCGTGCCGGTACGGCGGATCTGAATTTCGGCGGTCAGCACAACGAACTGTGGTGTGAAGGCGGCGAAGAAGCGTTTGTTGTCCGCATGGCGGAAGAAAGCGCCGGTAAAGCACAGAACTGTTTCTGGTACACCGTGCTGGTGTCCAAAAAAACAACACTTCCTCTACTGTATGACGCGCTCAACGAAGAGGGTGTGACGGATATCCGCACCATCGAGATGACGCAGGGGAATAAAATCAGCCGCTTCGTCGCCTGGACCTTCCTGACGCCATCGCAGCAAAAAAGTTGGGCGATTAAGCGCTGGTCAGTTTGATCACATTGTAATCTTCTTTATTCCAGCCTGTTATTCTGACGAAAAACAGGCTGGAAAAAATACTCCTGCATGACCTTTCTTTTTCATTGGATTAAATTATGCTTAATTCACTATAAGAAAGTTGATTAATTATCCTGGTAATGATTTATCGCGTGACTTTATTTAACGCGTTTTGTTTTGCTTCAGCAAACCTTCCTGCAACCCGCCCAGGGGTCAGACTAATGTTCTGTGAGTTATCGTTATTTGACGAATAACCCACAGGGATTAGCACGTGCGTATTTTTTAAATTAATTGCGACCACGCATTAATTCACGTTATCAGCCACAGGGTGTCTGTCCTATGCAATTATTTTCTCATCAGTTTAGTACGGCATGGCGTGATAAATTCGCAGCACTTCAGGACGCTGTCCCGATGATTGTCTTCACGCCAGAGGGCGTGGTGCTTGAGGTCAATGACCTGTTCCTGAAAGGCATGGGCTACAACAGGCAGGAAGTCGTCGGCCAGCCTCACCGGATTTTCTGCACGCCAGAGTTCGTTGCCAGCGATGCCTATCGCTTGCATTGGGAAGGTTTACGGCAGGGAAAGTCCATCAGCGGAAATATTAAACGTGTACATAAAAGTGGAAAATTAATCTGGCTCGAAGCCACTTATGTTCCTGTTAAAAATAAACAAGGCAAAGTCACTGAAATAATTAAAATTGCCAGTGATGTCTCTGAAAGAATTACAGAATCGCACGAGCATCAGGGGATTTTACAAGCACTTGACCGTTCAATGGCACTGATTACCTTTACCCCGGAAGGTAATGTGATTTCTGCAAACAATAACTTCCTGAAAGTCATGGGTTATTCTCTGCAACAAATTAAAGGCCACTCTCATGCGATGTTTTGTCTGCCGAAGTTTGGTGATACCCACGAATATAAAAATCACTGGCAGCGTCTGCGTAACGGTGAATTCATCCTCGGGCGTTTCGAGCGGATGAACGGTCGCGGCCAGGCGATCTGGCTGGAAGCCAGCTATAACCCGGTCATGGATGATGACGGCAAGGTGTTGAAAATCGTCAAAATCGCTCAGGATATTACCAGCCAGATGGCGCAGCAGCGTCAGCAGGAAAGCATGATGACGCACGTGCATGAGCTTTCCCTGACAACGGATAAAACCGCTGCCGAAGGGGTCACCATCGTCCAGAAAGCGGTGGAGGATATGCAGGAAGTCGAAGCGCTGGCGCGCCGCACGTCGGACATTATCGGTCAGCTCGGCCAAACCTCAGAACGGATTGGTGAGATGGTGGATACCATCCGGCGCATCTCGTCGCAAACCAATTTACTGGCGATTAACGCCACCATCGAAGCCGCGCACGCGGGCGAACAGGGCAGGGGATTTGCCGTGGTTGCCGGTGAAGTACGTTCGCTGGCAGATCAGTCACGGAAAGCCGCCGTGGAGATTGACCAATTGACGCAAAGTATCCGCGACGGTGTGATGGCGGCGATTGATGGTATGGGAAATTGCGTCAATCGTGCCGGCGGCGGGGTTGCGCTCAGCCGTAATGCGGGTGATGTGATCAATCAGGTCAATCTGGGCATGCAGGATCTGGTACGAATGATGGCGGAGTTTTCCGTTATCACGGGGGATCAGGGGCAAACGAGGCATTGATTGCAGGAGGTCGCTGCACCGGGGCGGCTAACCGATCTTTTTCTCACTTGCAGTGAAGGCGGGATCGAGAGGATTTCGGTTTTTCACTGGCCGTGAGGGCTGATTTGAGAAAGTTTCGGTTTCTCACGTGCGGTGATCGCTTAACGCGCTGTGGCGAAACCGCCCAAGAGAGGAAAGTGCTTTCCCTCTCTTGGATCTCTCCCCGCTTTTACAACACGCGCTATCGCTTGCTGGCTATGTTCCAGATACCACAATGACAGGCTGGAAATCTTGCCGCTGCGCGGTGCCTTCTCCCGGTCCTGAAGCCATAGGTCTTCAGGCCGCTCCGTTCAGCAAGATTTCTGAATCGCCCTCGGGCAAAGAGCCTGTCTCTGATGTAACTCCATGTAACGACTTAAATTTACTCTGAATCAAGTTCTCAACTTCATGATTTCGCAATTGGCACGCGGTAAGTCATTACGGTATGATCACTTCGCTGCGGCTCATCCGCAATTGGGAGTTGCGGCCCAGATTACTGGAGGTAAAGAACGTTCAACGTGATCGTTTCGTCAATTTGTCCTCTGTAATGGAAGTGTCCAATGAAAACCTATACCGACTGGCATCAGGCCGACATTATTGCCGCACTGCGTAAGCAAGGAACAACGCTTGTCGCCGTTTCACGCGCAGCGGGTTTATCCTCTTCAACCCTGTCTAATGCGTTATCACGTCCGTGGCCGAAAGGCGAAATGCTGATTGCTTCAGCACTCAATATTCCACCCGCACAAATCTGGCCTAGCCGCTATTTTGATGCGCATGGCCAACTCATCAGCAAGACATTAAGAAATCTCCACGACAAATCAAGAGAATAGTTTTTTGAATTTGTCGAATGGCGCGCTCAAAAATGGCACCGAATGAATGGTTCGAGACCCAAGGCTCGAAACCTGAAATGAGGGAATCGCGGAGCGATGACATTTTGCGCCACTTGCCGAGGCAACAGAACATGTCCGTCGTTCCAGCGATAGCGTGGAGTAAAAAAGCGAGGGGAAATCCAAAAGGGGAAAAGCACTTTCCCCTTTTGGGCGGTTTCGGCGCGAGAGCCCGCGCGATCACCGCACTCTAAAAACCGAAATATTCTCGATCAAGCCCCACGGCGAGTGAAGAAACCGAAATAATCTCGGTTGAAGGTTTTAAGGCTTAAAGCCGGTTTGTACTGTAGCCAGCTGCGATGCAGCTTCATCGGCATAAAGTTGAACCGCCTGCCTCGGCATCTCAATCCCTGCGGCGGCAAAGTGATTCTTCACCAGTCTGTCCAGCGCATACTGCACGGTCCACTGTTCCAGCGCTTTTGTGCGCACCAGCACCCGCAGGGTGAAGAACTGATCGCCTAATCCCACGACACCCTGATAAGTCGGTTCGCCGAGCAATAACGGTTTGATGCTTTCATCCTGTTGCAGCGCTTCTACGGCCTTACGCAGGACGGCGTTGGCGGCGTCCACATCTTCATTGCGGCTGACGTTATAGCTGGCGCGGTAGACGCCAAACTCACGTTCATAATTCGAAAGCGTCGTTATCGAAGAGTAGGGAACGATGTGATACACGGCATAGATATCGCGCAGGCCAATCGAGCGGATGGTCATGCGCTCAACCGTGCCGCTGATGCCCATCACCGTGACGTATTCGCCGGTATTCATACCATTTTCGAACTGGATGAAAATACCGGTGATCACGTCTTTCACCAGCGTTTGCGCACCGAAACTGACGGCCAGACCGAGCGCACCGGCACCGGCCAGCAGTGGGGCGATATTCAGCCCGACCTGCGAGAGCATGATCATAATGGTGATCGTACAAATCACGATCGCGAGGACGTTGCGGAACAGGGTCAGCAGCGTGCGCTCACGGGCGCTCGGACGTGCGCCGTTACTCATTTCCTGCGCCAGACGATGTTCAATCACGCTGGCAAGTAACGTCCAGGCCACAATGGCGAAGCACAGAATAAACAGCATATGGCCCAGACCACTGATCACTTTCCCACCGGTCTCAGTCATAAACCATTTGTTGAGATTGAAAATCTGCCACGCGTCGAGCAGCGAGAGCGTCACGCTCAGCACCACCAGCACGCGGATGATTTTCAGACCCGCCGGAATGTACGAATTAATGCGCTTTTGCAGCAGCGGGTAACGGCGGTTAACGTCATCGGGCAGGGTGATACGGCGGTTAATCCAGCGCGAAAGCAGGCCGGAGATGAGCGCACCGATGCCGATAATCACCAGACTTTTAATCGTCGCGGCCATCATAAAGCGCAGACTTCCGGCGAAATCAAACTGCGAAAGGAAGAACAGCACCACGAAATAACTGACCGCCAGAAGATGCCAGACATGCCCGAGGGCGCGGAGAATGACGCTGAAAAATGCCATCGAGCGTTCAGCCAGCAGGTTGAATTCATGATGAATCGTGCGGCGGTTATGCAGAATCAGCCAGCTGGCGTAAACCGTCAGGGCCAGCATCACCACGAAATTCACTACGGCGGCAGTGGTGTAATTGATTTGTGTGGCAACCACCGGTACGCCGACCATCAGGGCGTAACCAATCAGCCCGCTGACCCACGCCAGACGGGTATTCCAGTAGCGCGCCGTGACATCCGCCAGCGGGAAAGGGCGCAGGTAGCTGAAGCCGGGCGCAAAGATCAGGCGCAAAACGGCTTTGAAGAATTCAATCACCGCAAAGGCGCTGAGGAACAAAGCCTGCAGGCGCGCAATCAGCGGGCTGCCGCCGTTGAAATATTGCGTGAACAAATTCCCGGCAGCGACAGTCAGCAGCAGAATACCGAGGTCAACTGCGAACGCCCCGATAATGCTGGCGGGCAGTTTGTACCAGTGGGCTTCTTTCAGTCGCGCATGGTTTCCCCAACGCCCGAGGCGCAGATAAAGCGGCCCGATTAACCGGCGAATCAGATGGAAAAACGCAAAGGTCACCGCGACGGTCAGCTGAAAATACCCCAACGCCGGGAAGAAACGCGCGGCATTAAAATGATGCTGCGGGCCGGAATTGATGGTGTCTTTAAGCTGCTGTACACGCTTCATAAATCCGGAAGCGGTTTGCTGCGTGGTATCCACCAGCTGGTCAATCAGCGAAAGCTGTTCAGCCTGCGGTGCGGTGTTTTCGGCAGGCGCTTTTGCTGTCGGTGCGGTTCCGGCGGCTTCCCGCAGATGGGTAATCAGCTGCGCACGGGCTTTATCATCCTGAAGAATATCGGCCAGCGCGGCGTAAGAAGCTTTCTGTTGATCGGCGGCAGCGGGTTTTTCCTCAGCCGCATGGCTGAAGGCGCTGAACAGGGAGATTGTGATAAACAGCAGAGCTGAAAATATCGGTGTCTGGATGCGGTGAGCCAACGGAGTCCTGTCGTTATGCGGCATTGTTCCTCTCTCAAAATAGCGTTAGTCGGAAGTGTTGCTGCCCTAAGGGTAAAGCATCGGTGACGGTATTGTAGAAAAATTGTGGCAAAACGTTGTGGGGGGACGTGCCATAAGGGAATGACCGGCAGATCGAGTGTGTTGAAACTCACGGGCGGTTCAGAAATCTTGCTGAACGGAGCGGCCTGAAGACCAAAGGCTTCAGGACCGAGAGAAGGCATCGCGTAGCGGCAAGATTTCCAGCCTGTCACGGTGGTAACTGGAACATAGCCAGCAAGCGAAAGCGCGGAGTAAAAAGGCGAGGGGAAATCCAAAAGGGGAAAAGCACTTTCCCCTTTTGGGCGGTTTCGGCGCAGCGCGTTAAGCGATCATCGCACTTGAGAAACCGAAATAATTCCGGTCAGAGTTAAAAGCCGCTCTTGCCGCGGCCTTTGGCATCAGGAAACGTGTTGCAGGAACTCCCGCAGACGCTCACTCGGTGGATTATTCACCAGATCTGCCGGTTTACCGTCTTCCGCAATACGCCCTTTATCGATGAAGATTAACCGTGATGCCACTTTCTCGGCGAAGCCGACTTCGTGGGTTACGATAACCATCGTCATGCCTTCTTCGGCCAGCTGCTTCATGACGGTCAGCACTTCATGACGCAGTTCCGGATCCAGCGCAGAGGTTGGTTCATCGAACAGCATCAGCTTAGGTTTCACCGCCAGCGCACGGGCGATTGCCACACGCTGCTGCTGCCCGCCAGAAAGTTCAGACGGATAGTGGTTACCACGCTCGGAAAGGCCGACTTTGGCCAGCAATTCTTTCGCCAGTTTATTGGCTTCATCTTTCGAGGCACCACGAACGCGGATCGGGCCGAAAGCCACGTTTTCCAGGGCTGTCATGTGCGGGAACAGATAGAACTGCTGGAAAACCATACCGGCTTCCTGGCGGATCAGACGTTCGTCGACTTTCGGGTCATTCACTTTCAGGCCATCGACAATCAGCTCGCCGGACGTGATTTCTTCCAGCTTGTTGATGCAACGCAGCAAAGTGGATTTACCGGAACCGGAAGGCCCGATAATAACCACGACTTCACCCTGAGAAATGTTCAGATCGATGTCGTGGAGCACCTGGGTTTTACCAAAGTGTTTTGAGACGTTCTTGAATTCAATCATATAATTTTCAGTTTGCGTTCTAAGCGGCGCAGAACAAAGCTCAGAGCCAGCGTGATGATCAGATAGATAACGGCAACCGCACTCCAGATTTCCATGGCGCGGAAGTTACCGGCGATGATTTCCTGGCCCTGACGGGTCAGCTCGGCGACACCGATGACGATAAACAGCGAGGTATCTTTGATACTCACAATCCACTGGTTGCCCAGCGGTGGCAGCATGCGGCGCAACGCCAGCGGCATGATGATGTAACGCAGGGTCGCACGACGCGACAGACCCAGCGCCAGGCCCGCTTCGCGGAAACCATTATGGATGGACAACACGGCACCACGCGTAATTTCAGCGATGTACGCACCTGAGTTGATCATGATTGTCACCACCGCCGCGCTGAACGGGTCGATACGCAGATCGGGAACCATCATCGGCAGTGCGAAATAAATGAACATTACCTGTACGACAATAGGCGTACCGCGGATAAGCTCGATAAATACCAGTGCGATATTGCTGCTAAACCAGCCACCAAACGCGCGGGCAAAACCCGCAATCACACCAATAATCAGACCGCCAACCAGACCGAGGACCGAAATCCACAATGTCATCTTGGCGCCTTCGAGCAGGATAGGCAGAGCGGGCCAAATTACGCTCCAGTCAAACTGCATGGATTATCTCCTGGTAAAACAACAAACTGCGCCTGTCCGGAGAATTCACCGTCAGGCGCTTCTTATCAAGTCAGATTTCTATATAGAGGAACGACTTAAATGAAAAAATCTTACTTAGGTTCAGTATCGAACCATTTTTTGTAGATTGCCGCGTAGGTACCATTCTCTTTGATGGTTTTCAGAGCCGCGTTGGCTTTCTCACGCAGGTCACTGCCTTGCGGGAAGGCGATACCGTATTGCTGACCAGCCAGTGAATCACCGACGGCCTTGAACTGGCCTTTACCGGCAGTTTTGATGAAGTACAGAATGTTCGGGGTGTCGTGCATCACAGCATCAGCACGGCCTGTACCCAGTTCCATGTAAGCGCTGTCGATGTTCGGGAACTGACGCAGATCTTTGGTCTGCACGTTGGCTTTCATGTAGTCAACGGAGCTGGTGCCGCTTTTCACTGCAACCACTTTGCCTTTCAGATCATTAACGCTTTTGATGGCGTCGTTGTTGCTCTTAACCATCACCATCAGGCCGCTGTTGTAGTAGCCGTCAGAGAAGTCGATCGCTTTTTTACGCTCTGGCGTAATGGTGATACCGGCCAGTGCCAGATCGATGTTGTGAGTTTGCAGGGCAGGGATGATGCCGCCGAAATCCATTGGTTTCAGTTCATAAGAGACTTTCATCTCTTTAGCGACCGCGTCCCACAGGTCGATATCGAAGCCGACATACTTGTCGCCTTGTTTGAATTCAAACGGTACAAACGCAGTGTCGGTAGCTACGATCAGTTTTTTGTCTGCTGCGTGTGAGCTAACGGCAAAGGCCAGGGTCAGCGCGGCCAGGGAAACTTTTAAGAGTGACTTCATCAGTGAATTTCCTTTGTACATATTATGGGAACGACCTTATGTTACGACGCTTAACTGCAAAATTCATGCCATTATTCATCTATATTTAAATTCAATGGCTTATCGTCTTGCTGAACCGTTCAAGCTGCGGATAAATCCGAAATTGCACACTTGTGGTGCATTGTTACATTTTGCAATGTTCTATCGTGGTGCATCGCGTCATCATTAACCAGATGTTGTATTTTAAACAATCATTAATTAACAATCATGCCATCCAAATGATAACTCGCTCTAACTTTTTCAGAACGTGCATAAAACCACTGCTCAATATTGAAGCAAATGTAAAGAGGGGAAGGGTGGGATCTGAGGAAAAACCGAGGTGGGTTGAACCATAATGGTGCAACCGGTCATAGGGAAAAAATCTAGCGCAGCTGGCTGTCTTTACTTCCACGGCGATTATATCCGGCGTGATCCTGCTGCTTTTTATCCAGCTCTGCCTGGCAGGTGACGCAATACTGAACGCCCTGAAGCGCTTTCCGGCGAGCTTCCGGAATCGGCTCCCCGCATTCCCGGCAGAAATGCTCACTTTCGCCGTGCCCGAGCGACTGACGAGCGCGGTCAACCGCATCATTGACTGTTGAATCTATCTGGTCCTGAACTGCGCCATCTTGCGCCCATCCGCTTGCCATGGTGACCTCCGAATGTTTATCAGATTTATTGGAAAGCAATCTCAGTATTAATCTGAAACGCTATTTTAAGAATAATTCTTAGCAGTGAAGATGATTGTTATTGTAAAACAATGGGTTAATTGTTTTGTTTGTTAATGCTCTGCTTTTATTATAGCTCCGCGTTTACTAAGAGTTTTCTGATAAGATTTGTGTTATTTCGTGCCATATGTTAAAAAAACGCATGAATTGAATGAATGTATTTCTGTCATCAATTGTTCGTGTGAATATGTGCATATTTGTAACAGCTATTCTCCCCATGGACACCTTATTCAGGCCAGTTTGCGCTGACTTCTCATTCAATTCCCTTCTGCTGCATGGCAGCTGCAACTGGCCCGACTAAGAACCTATCCCAAAAGGAATTGTCAGTTAATAAGTAATGGCAATTTTTGAGGGAAGTATGGCAGGCAA
>NZ_JAEMGT010000061.1:0-21008 GCF_017655185.1 Rahnella sp. ChDrAdgB13
GGAACTGCCAGGCATCAAATAAGTAGAAAGCCCTGTACTGACGTACAGGGCTTTTTGCTATGGGAAATTTGGATAAATTTTCAGCCATATCCCTCTATTTTTTCCTCATGTAGTTCCCTTTTTATCACTCATTGCTTTTCGTTTCCTCTGGTATATAACCAGATCGTCTAGATTAATAACCGAAGCTGAAACATTTTCACTTAACGTTTGCAGACTCGACATTTTAGATAAAAACCGTTATCTTCGGCTATCTAGAAGTCTAAACGTATAAATGGATGTAGTGAGGAAGTTGCTATGCCGATCCGGGTCCCAGATGAATTACCAGCCGTAAATTTCCTGCGCAATGAGAATGTTTTTGTGATGACCTCATCACGCGCAAAAACTCAGGAAATTCGTCCTTTGAAAGTGCTGGTACTCAATCTGATGCCAAAGAAAATTGAGACCGAAAATCAGTTTTTACGGCTGCTTTCCAACTCCCCTTTACAGATTGATGTACAGCTTCTGCGCATTGATAGTCGTGAATCTAAAAATACTCCGGCTGAACACCTGAATAACTTTTACTGTGATTTCGAAGACATCCAGCATGATAACTATGATGGCCTGATTGTCACCGGCGCTCCTTTGGGCTTAGTGGATTTCTGTGATGTTGCCTACTGGCCAGAGATTGAGCGCGTTATCCACTGGGCGAAAGAACACGTCACGTCGACATTGTTCGTGTGTTGGGCGGTGCAGGCTGCGTTAAATGTGCTTTATGATTTGCCGAAGATGACGCGCGAAACCAAGCTTTCAGGCGTTTATCCTCACCAGACATCACAACCGCTGGCTTTGCTGACCCGTGGATTTGATGAAACATTCCTGGCACCTCATTCGCGCTATGCTGATTTTCCTGCGGACATCCTGCGTCAGCATACGGATCTTGATATTTTCGCTGAATCTGACGAGGCCGGTGCTTATTTGTTCGCAACGAAAGATAAGCGTATGGCCTTCGTTACGGGTCATCCGGAATATGATGCCGGTACGCTCGCCGGAGAATATTTACGTGATGTCGCAGCCGGTTTATCACCTGAAATGCCTTACAATTACTTCCCGCAAGACAATGCAGAGCTAGCGCCTAAAGCGACCTGGCGTAGTCACGGCCATCTGCTGTTTACCAACTGGCTAAACTACTATGTTTATCAGATCACGCCATTCGATCTGCGCCAGATGAATCCAACCTTGGAATAATTCCCTTCATGATTTACAGACGATCCTACGTGATCGTCTGCTTCTGTTTGCCTCCAACGCCTTCCTCGTAAATGACTATCCGATCCTCAGTCTCTAAAAAATCGAAATAGATTCATATTTTTCGATATTTTTTACGTGTTTAACTCACTGATTAATAGCTGTTAAATCATGCAATAAAAATAAAATGGAAATCGTTTTTGATTTTATGAAAAACCTGATTACGCTTAAATCTATCGGGCAATAAATGACCATCGATAAATCCCCTGAGGATCTTTCCCTGTGTCGCTGTTTTATTTTCTACCGTATCAGCATCTGCTTAGTGAGGCGGTCTGGCAGATTTAAGTCGAAAAATCAGGAGAGTTAGCGATGTCAGAGCAAATTACGCGCAGTCAGCTTAGTTTTACACGCCGTTTTGGTGAAAATGAAACACATATTCTGACTGCAGAAGCAGTGGATTTTTTGTCTGAGCTGGTCATGCGCTTTACCCCGCTGCGTAACCGCTTGATGACAGAACGTGTCGCGGTGCAGAGAAAAATTGATGGCGGTATTTTACCGAATTTTATTTCGGAAACTGATTCCATAAAAAAATCACAGTGGACGATTCGGGGCATTCCGGAGGATTTAAAAGATCGCCGCGTAGAAATCACCGGACCCGTAGAACGCAAAATGGTGATTAATGCGCTAAATGCCAATGTGAAAGTCTTTATGGCGGATTTTGAAGATTCCCTTGCTCCTGACTGGCAAAAAGTCATCGAAGGGCAGATCAACTTACGTGATGCGGTTAACGGGACGATCAGCTACACCAATGAATCCGGAAAAATTTATCAGCTCAAACCCGACCCGGCCATTCTGATTTGCCGTGTGCGCGGACTGCACTTACCTGAGAAACACGTCACCTGGCAAGGTGAGGCCATTCCCGGTTCTCTGTTCGATTTTGCGTTGTACTTTTTCCACAACTATCGCGCGTTGCTGGCGAAAGGCAGTGGCCCTTATTTTTATCTGCCAAAAATGCAGTCATATCATGAAGCTGACTGGTGGAGTCAGGTCTTCAGCTTTGCCGAGGACTACGCCGGATTATCACGTGGCACCATCAAAGCCACCGTTCTCATTGAAACTCTACCTGCCGTATTCCAGATGGACGAAATTCTTTACCACCTGCGCGACCATATCGTCGGGCTTAACTGCGGGCGTTGGGACTATATTTTCAGCTATATCAAAACGTTGAAGAATCATTCTGACCGCGTTTTGCCCGATCGCCAGTCAGTCACCATGACGCAGCCATTCCTCAACGCGTATTCACGGCTTCTCATCAAAACCTGCCACCGCCGCGGCGCATTTGCGATGGGGGGCATGGCGGCATTTATCCCCAGCAAAGATGTTAAACGCAATGAATGGGTGCTGAACAAGGTAAGAACGGACAAAGAACTGGAAGCGACCAACGGGCATGACGGTACCTGGATAGCACATCCGGGGCTGGCTGATACCGTGCTGGAAGTCTTCGATAAAGCGCTCGGTTCCCGCTCCAACCAGCTGGACGTATTACGCGAAGACGATGCAGATATTACTGCGGCACAATTGCTGGAGCCTTGTTCCGGCGAACGTACTGAAGAGGGTATGCGTGCCAACATCCGTGTTGCCGTGCAGTACATCGAAGCGTGGATCTCCGGAAATGGCTGCGTACCCATTTACGGGCTGATGGAAGATGCTGCTACCGCCGAGATTTCCCGAACCTCAATCTGGCAATGGATCCACCACGGCAAAACGCTCAGCGACGGTCAGCTGGTCACCAAGCCTTTGTTCCGCCGCATGTTGAATGAAGAAATGCTGGTGATCCAACAGGAGTTAGGTGAACAACGTTTCAGCGCCGGGCGCTTCACGCAGGCCGCCACATTAATGGAAAAAATTACCACGCAGGATGAGTTAATCGACTTCCTGACCCTGCCGGGCTATCAACTGCTGGCCTGATTCTTCATACCCTACACATAAAAAGACCGGAGCATTTGCCATGAAAACAACACGTACTCAGCAAATTCAGCAGCTTGAAGAAACCTGGAATCAGCCACGCTGGAAGGGGATTACCCGCCCTTATACGGCCGCCGAAGTCATCAGCCTGCGCGGCTCGGTGAATCCGGAATGTACTGTGGCTCAGCACGGCGCTGCCCGTCTGTGGAATTTACTGCACGGCGCGTCCCGTAAGGGGTATGTGAATTGCCTGGGCGCGCTCACCGGCGGGCAAGCATTGCAGCAGGCAAAAGCCGGGATTGAGGCGATTTATTTGTCTGGCTGGCAGGTCGCGGCCGATGCCAATACGGCGTCCAGCATGTATCCGGATCAGTCGTTATATCCGGTGAATTCCGTGCCTGAAGTGGTAACGAGGATTAACAACACTTTCCGCCGTGCGGATCAAATCCAGTGGGCGAATAATATTGAGCCCGGTCAGCCCGGTTATACCGACTATTTCCTGCCGATTGTGGCTGACGCTGAAGCCGGTTTTGGCGGCGTACTCAATGCTTTTGAACTGATGAAATCCATGATTGAGGCCGGTGCAGCAGCGGTTCATTTTGAAGACCAGCTTGCCGCTGTTAAAAAGTGCGGGCATATGGGCGGAAAAGTTCTGGTGCCAACACAGGAAGCCGTGCAGAAACTGGTATCCGCGCGGCTTGCCGCCGATGTTCTCGGTGTACCGACGTTGCTGGTGGCGCGTACCGATGCCGATGCCGCTGATTTACTGACGTCCGATTGTGACCCTTATGACAGCCAGTTTATTACCGGCGAAAGAACGCATGAAGGCTTCTACAGAACGCATGCGGGTATCGAGCAGGCCATCAGCCGCGGGCTGGCGTATGCGCCGTACGCTGATGTTGTGTGGTGCGAAACATCAACGCCTGATCTCACTCTGGCCCGGCGTTTTGCCGAGGCCATTCATGCCAAATTCCCGGGCAAACTGCTGGCCTACAACTGTTCGCCATCGTTTAACTGGAAGAAGAATCTGGATGATAAAACGATTGCCACCTTCCAGGAGCAGTTGGCGGCGATGGGCTATCAGTACCAGTTCATCACGCTGGCGGGCATCCACAGTATGTGGTTCAACATGTTCGATCTTGCTCATGCGTATGCGCAGGGCGAAGGGATGAAACATTACGTCGAAAAAGTGCAGGAACCTGAATTTGCGGCGATCGGCCGCGGATACACTTTTGCTTCACATCAGCAGGAAGTGGGCACCGGATATTTCGACAAAGTGACGAACATCATTCAGGGTGGACGCTCATCGGTAACCGCGTTAACCGGTTCGACCGAAGAACAGCAATTCTCCCCGACATCCCACTGATTTAACCCGGCGCAAGCCGGGTTTTTCCCCTGCCGGAGCCGATATTATGCGCATCGAGCTGTTGATTGCTCAGACTATTTTGCAAGGGTTCGATGCACAGTATGGCCGGTTTCTGGAGGTGACCTCGGGCGCGCAACAACGCTTTGAAAATTCCGACTGGCCGGCGGTGCAGGCGGCTATGAAACAGCGAATTCATCTTTACGACCACCATGTCGGATTGGTTGTCTCTCAGCTCAAATGCATTACGGGTCAGCACTTTTACGATGCTGCATTCTTGGTCCGCATAAAAAACTGTTACGCCGGATTGTTGCCTGACTATCCCCGGGCAGAAATCGCCGAAAGTTTCTTTAATTCAGTCTATTGCCGGATTTTTAAACACCGTGAACTCACGGCGGATAAGCTTTTTATTTTTAGCGAACAGCCCATTCACCGGCCACAGTATTGCGCCCGGCCACTCGCCCGGCAATATCCTGTGAAAGGAAATCTGGTCACCACGCTGGGCCGGATTCTTCACGATCTTCCGATGCGTTTAACGTGGGAGAATGCGCCGCGTGATATTGATTACATCAGTACAGCGTTGCAGCAAAGATTTCCCGGTGATGCGATATCAGAGGCGGTAATTGAGATCGCCACTGAAGTTTTCTACCGCAATAAAGCGGCGTGGATTATTGGAAAAATCGGGCTGGGTCAGCAGGTTTTCCCGCTGTTATTGCCGGTGCATCAAAGTCATCAGCGCGAATTGTTTGTGGATGCGTGTCTGACAGAGGGAAATGATGCCAGCATCGTTTTCGGCTTCGCGCGTTCCTATTTTATGGTGTACGCCCCGCAACCGGGCGCGCTGGTGGAATGGCTGCGGGAGATATTACCGGCAAAAACGACGGCTGAACTTTACAGCGCGATTGGCTGCCAGAAGCATGCGAAAACCGAATGTTATCGCGAGCATTTACGCTTTATGGCGCAAACCGACGAGTCTTTTATTATTGCGCCGGGCGTCAAAGGTATGGTCATGCTGGTCTTTACCTTGCCCGGAAGTGACCGCGTTTTCAAAGTCATTAAAGACCGTTTCGCCCCGCAAAAGGAGGTGACCGAAGCGCAGGTTATGGCCTGCTACCAGCTGGTCAAAGAGCACGACCGCGTAGGGCGGATGGCCGATACCCAGGAATTTGAACATTTTGTTCTGGCTAAGAAAAATATCAGCCCGGAATTAATGGCAGAGCTACAGCGTGAAGTCCCGGCGAAGATTGAAGATCTGGGCGACAGTATTGCCCTGAAGCATTTGTATATCGAACGGCGTATGACGCCGCTGAATTTATATCTGGAACAGGCGGATGATCAGCAGATGCATGACGTTATTGAAGAATACGGTAACGCGATTAAACAACTTGCGGCAGCGAACATTTTTCCTGGAGATATGTTGTTTAAGAATTTTGGCGTGACCCGTCACGGCCGCGTCGTATTTTATGATTACGACGAAATCTGTTACATGACGGAAGTGAATTTCCGCGATATTCCTGAACCGCGTTACCCCGAAGATGAACTGGCCAGTGAGCCCTGGTACAGCATTGCGCCGGGGGATGTTTTTCCTGAAGAATTTCGCCATTTCCTGTGCAGCGACAAGCGCGTCCGGCAGTTCTTCGAAGTGGCACACAATGACCTGTTTTGTGCCGATTACTGGCGCGGTCTGCAAAAGCGGATCCGCGAAGGGCACGTTGAGGACGTCTTCGCATATCGCCGCAGTCAGCGTTTCAGCCGCCGTTAAGTCTTATGCTCCCGCCATCAGTGCGGGAGCGATTCCTCAATTAATGTTTCCCGCCGCCATAAGCCTGCGTAATTTCTTTTGCTGCGTGGATCACCAGCGCGCCCAGTTCTGTCACGCGATCGTCTGTTATCCGTGAAACCGGGCCGGAAATGGAAATCGCGGCGTAAGCGTCGTTATGCTCATCGTAAATGCAGGTCGCCACACAGCGCAGGCCGAGTGCATGTTCTTCATCATCAAAGGCATAACCGCGTTTGCGCGTATCGGCCAGCTCCTGTTTCAGGTTTGCCGGAGACGTTTTGGTCAGCGGTGTGTAGCTGTGTAAACCAATTTTGTGCAGAAGCTTCGCCAGGCGCTCTTCCGGCAGGGTGGAAAGAAATGCCTTACCCGCACCGGAAGCATGCATCGGCAGTTTTCCGCCAATCGGCGCTGACATTCGCATCAGTGCATTACATTGCACCTGATCGATAATGATCGCCTGATAATCACTGTGATCCAGCACTGCCAGATTCACCGTTTCGCCGGACTCCTCCATCAGACGGCGCAGCATCGGGTGCACCATCGCCAGCAAATTACGGCTTTGCAGAAAACTGCTGCCGACCACGAACGCATGCGAGCCGATGGTCCACAGACCCAAATCGCCGACCTGTCGCACAAACCCCTGCTGCTGCATCGTGGTCAGCAAACGGTGAGTGGTGGAATTCGGTAAACCTGCCTGCTGAGCCAGATCCGTCAGTGCAACGCTGCCCTGAGCTTCAGCGATATATTCTAGCAACGTAAGGCCACGCGTGAGGGACTGAACCTGTCCGGTGGCGGCGCTACCTGCTGTTGCAGCGGCTTTTGTTTTCTTAGCACGCTTGGCCGGAGTCAATGTGGACATTGCCATAAGCCTGTTCCTTGTAAGATGCGCCAAAAACTGGCGAAGAAAAATTATTTTTGGAATTGGTTTTCGTTTTTACAGTATGGATCGCAACCTGCCTTTGCGCTCATCCGATGTGTTGCACAGCATTTGCGGGATGCCTTCCTGAATTGAAAAAGTCTCATGTCACCACGGCCTTTTGGCTTCTGAAGGTATGCTAGGATGTTGACCATAATTTCCGGCGTATGAATGAACAATTTGCCGGGTGTGCGTGGTGGGTGATGAGGTGAAAGTGACTAATCGGGTTGAAGCGCTACATAAGCAACTGGCACAGCGCATTTTGGTGCTGGACGGCGGCATGGGAACCATGATCCAGAGCTACCGTCTTGAAGAAGAAGATTATCGCGGCCAGCGCTTTGCCGACTGGGGAAGCGATCTTAAAGGCAATAACGATCTTCTGGTCCTGAGCAAACCCGAAGTGATCATCGAGATCCACAACGGTTATCTTGCCGCTGGCGCAGATATTCTCGAAACCAACACCTTCAACTCCACCACTATTGCGATGGCCGATTACCATATGGAATCGCTCTCGGCTGAAATCAACTATGAAGCCGCCCGGCTGGCGCGTCAGTGCGCCGATGAGTGGACCGCCCGCACACCGGATAAACCGCGCTATGTGGCCGGTGTTTTAGGCCCGACTAACCGCACAGCTTCGATCTCTCCAGACGTTAACGATCCGGCATTTCGTAATGTCTCTTTCGATCAACTGGTTGAAGCCTACCGTGAATCTACCCGGGCGCTGATTAAGGGCGGTGCCGATCTGATCATGATCGAAACCGTTTTTGACACACTCAACGCCAAAGCCGCGACGTTTGCGGTGGAAACCGAATTTGAAGCGCTGGGCATCGTACTGCCGGTAATGGTGTCTGGTACGATTACCGACGCCTCTGGCCGTACGTTGTCAGGCCAGACAACCGAAGCGTTTTATAACTCGCTGCGCCACGTAAAACCGCTCACCTTCGGCCTGAACTGTGCACTGGGGCCAGATGAATTACGCCAGTATGTCGCTGAATTGTCGCATATTGCTGAATGTTATGTCACGGCGCACCCGAACGCCGGTTTGCCTAACGCTTTCGGTGAGTACGATCTGGAAGCCAAAGAAATGGCGGAACACATTGCCGAATGGGCGCGCTCGGGCTTTCTGAATATTGTCGGCGGTTGCTGCGGTACCACGCCTGCACATATTGCGGCGATGGTAAAAGCCGTCGAAGGCGTGCCGCCGCGTGCGGTGCCGTCTATTCCCGTGGCCTGCCGTCTGGCGGGGCTGGAACCTCTGACTATTGATCCGCAGACGCTGTTTGTGAACGTTGGCGAACGTACCAACGTCACCGGTTCTGCGCGATTTAAACGGTTGATTAAAGAAGAGAAGTATTCTGAAGCGCTGGCAGTTGCCCGCCAGCAGGTAGAAAGTGGCGCGCAGATTATCGACATCAACATGGATGAGGGGATGCTCGACGCCGAAGCGGCGATGACGCGTTTTCTCAACCTGATTGCCGGTGAGCCGGATATCGCCCGTGTGCCAATCATGATTGACTCCTCCAAATGGGATGTCATTGAAAAAGGCCTGAAATGCATTCAGGGCAAAGGCATTGTTAACTCCATTTCGATGAAAGAGGGTGAGGAAGCTTTCCTGCATCACGCCCGTATGGTGCGCCGCTACGGGGCAGCCGTAGTCGTCATGGCCTTTGATGAAACCGGACAGGCGGATACCCGCGCCCGTAAAATTGAAATTTGCCGTCGCGCCTACAAATTGCTGACTGAAAAAGTCGGCTTCCCGCCGGAAGATATTATTTTCGACCCGAATATCTTTGCAGTCGCCACCGGGATTGAAGAGCACAACAACTACGCCGTTGATTTCATCGAAGCCTGCGCCGACATCAAAGCCCAGTTACCTCATGCGCTGATTTCCGGCGGTGTCTCCAACGTTTCCTTCTCGTTCCGTGGTAATGAACCGGTGCGCGAAGCTATTCATGCCGTGTTCCTGTATCACGCCATCCGCAACGGCATGGATATGGGGATCGTCAACGCTGGCCAGCTGGCGATTTATGATGACTTACCGGCTGAACTGCGCGACGCCGTTGAAGACGTGATCCTCAACCGCCGTGATGATGGTACCGAGCGTCTGCTCGAGTTGGCCGAAAAATACCGTGGCAGCAAAGACGATGGCGAAGCGAATAAACAGCAGGCGGAATGGCGCAGCTGGGAAGTTAAAAAACGCCTCGAATACTCGCTGGTGAAAGGCATCACCGAATTTATCGAACTGGATACCGAAGAGTGCCGCCAGCTGGCTGCGCGCCCTATCGAAGTGATTGAAGGTCCGCTGATGGACGGCATGAACGTCGTCGGTGACCTGTTTGGTGCCGGTAAAATGTTCCTGCCGCAGGTGGTGAAATCCGCCCGTGTTATGAAACAGGCTGTGGCATATCTCGAGCCGTACATCGAAGCCAGCAAGGAGAAGGGCCAGACCAACGGCAAAATCCTGCTGGCGACGGTAAAAGGCGATGTGCATGACATCGGCAAAAATATTGTCGGCGTAGTGCTGCAGTGTAATAACTACGAGATTATCGATCTCGGCGTGATGGTGCCGACCGACAAAATTCTGAAAACCGCCATTGAAGAGAACGTCGATATTATCGGGCTGTCAGGGCTGATCACGCCATCGCTTGATGAAATGGTTAATGTGGCGAAAGAGATGGAGCGCCGCGGTTTCACCATACCATTACTGATTGGCGGTGCGACGACATCCAAGGCACACACCGCGGTTAAAATCGAACAAAACTACAGCGGTGCGACCTGCTACGTGCAAAACGCCTCGCGTTCAGTCGGCGTGGTGTCTGCTTTGCTGTCAAAAGATCAGCGTGATGCGTTTATCGAACGCACGCGCAAAGAGTACGACACCGTGCGTATCCAGCATGGACGTAAAAAGCCGCGTACACCGCCGGTCAGCCTTGAGGTGGCGCGCGATAACGCCACCACTATCGACTGGGACGATTACACGCCGCCGGTTGCTCATCGCCTCGGCATTCAGAAAGTGGAAGCCAGCATTGAAACGCTGCGCAATTACATCGACTGGACGCCATTCTTCATGACCTGGTCGCTGGCAGGCAAATATCCGCGCATTCTGGAAGACGAAGTGGTCGGTGAAGAAGCGAAGCGCCTGTTCAAAGATGCCAACGATCTGCTCGATAAGCTTTCCGCTGAAAAATTATTGAATCCGCGCGGTGTGGTTGGCCTGTTCCCGGCAAACCGTAAAGGTGATGACATCGAGATTTACGCAGATGAGCGCCGCACGGACGTGCTGGTGGTCAGCCACCATTTGCGTCAGCAAACCGAAAAAACCGATTTCGCGAACTATTGCCTGGCCGATTTTGTCGCACCGAAATCCAGCGGCAAAAAAGATTACATGGGCGCGTTTGCCGTCACAGGCGGGCTGGAAGAAGATGCGCTGGCCGAGGCGTATGACAAGCAGCATGATGATTACAATAAAATTATGATCAAAGCGCTGGCAGACCGTCTGGCCGAAGCGTTCGCGGAATACCTGCATGAGAAAGTGCGTAAGGTCTACTGGGGTTTTGCGCCGACAGAAAACCTGAGCAATGAAGAACTTATCCGCGAAAATTATCAGGGGATCCGCCCGGCTCCGGGTTATCCGGCCTGTCCTGAACACACTGAAAAAGGCCAAATCTGGAAACTGCTGGATGTTGAAACTCACACCGGCATGCAACTGACTGAATCCTTTGCGATGTGGCCGGGCGCTGCGGTATCCGGCTGGTATTTCAGCCATCCTGACAGCAAATACTTCGCTGTGGCGCAGATTCAGCGCGATCAGGTCGAAGATTACGCCGCGCGCAAAAACATGCCAGTCGCCGAAGTTGAACGCTGGCTCGCGCCAAACTTAGGTTACGACGCCGATTAATTTCCCTGTCATGCTTCCAGCTGACTCTGCGCTGGTGGTTCTCATGAAACCCGGTCACTGACTTCATCAGGTGGCCGGGATTCATATCAATTCACTTCCACATCAATGTGCAGCGCGTCATAACGCCAGTATTCCAGATCGCAGTCGATGACCTGGTCATTTTGGTCCCGGTTGGTGCGCGTGATAAATAACGCGGGGCTGCCGGAGGCAACTTTCAGCGCCTGCGACGCTTCTCTTGTCAGCAGCGTCGGCACCATATCAAACCGTACGCGCCCGTAATGGATATCGTAGCGTGATGCATACAGGTCAGTCAGGGAAGAGGTTAAATCTGCATCAAGAATGCCACTGAAATACAAAGGATTGAGGTAATGCTCCACATAAAGTACCGGGCGCTTGTCGATATAGCGTAACCGACGGATGCAGATCACATCACTGCCGGAGGGCAGCAATAATTTCTGGCAAACGGTGTCGCTGGCAACACAGTGCCTGGCATCAATAACCTGAGTTTCTGCGCTGCGCCCCTGATCTTTCGCCATTGCGTGAAAATGACTTCTTTGCAACGGGTTGTAGACAATGCGCGGAGGAGAAACAAACCAGCCCCGGCGTACTTCACGATAAATCAGCCCCTGCGCTTCCAGATGGCCTAACGCTTCACGCAGCGTAATACGGGTCGTGGAAAACTGTTCACTCAACGCGCGCTCAGAAGGCAACCTTCCCTCGGCAGAAAATGCCCCGGCCGCAATACTTTCGCTCAATACCCTGCAGATGACAGCAAGTGTGGTCTGCGATTCACTCATCGGTCAGCAAGCCTCATTTCAGTGCGTTTGTGCACCAGTCTGCCCCTTCATCGTGTCAATAATGTGCGCTTGTTAACAGCGATAAGCTTAAAACTGCTGCTTTTTCACGCTGACATATAATTATCACAATTGAGCGTTAGATTGGCTTGGTTCTTGCTGGACTAGACCAGCACTTCACACACTACCATCCGGAGCATCCGTTATGAAACAGTTGTTCGCTTCTGTGTTAACCAGCGCGCTTGTCCTCTCCGCTTCACCGGCATTTGCCGCTGAACCTCCTGCTGAACTCCTGAAAGCGGCACAAGCCGAAGGCACGGTGAACAGCGTCGGTATGCCTGATGACTGGGCGAACTGGAAAGAGACCTGGAATGATTTGAGCACCAAATACGGCCTGAAACACAGTGATACCGATATGAGTTCTGCTCAGGAAATCGCGAAATTCCTTGCCGAAAAAGACAATGCCAGTGCGGATATTGGTGATGTGGGTGCTGCATTCGGTCCGGTAGCGGTTCAGAAGGGCGTCACTCAGCCTTATAAACCGACCACCTGGGATCAGGTGCCAGACTGGGCGAAAGATAAAGATGGTATGTGGGCACTCGCTTACACCGGCACTATTGCATTCATCATTGATAAATCTCAGGTGAAAGATGAGCCGCACAGCTGGGCTGATTTGCTCAACAGCAAATACAAAGTCACTATCGGTGATGTCAGCACCGCAGCGCAGGCCGCGAACGGCGTTCTGGCGGCAACGTACGCGTTGGGCGGCAATGAAAAGGATCTGAAACCGGGTCTGGAATATTTCGGCAAACTGGCGAAAGCAGGACGTCTGAGCCTGACTAACCCGGTCATCGCTTCTCTGGAAAAAGGTGAAGTGCAGGTGGGTGTGGTCTGGGACTTCAACGGTCTGAGCTATCGCGACAAAATCGACAAAACCCGCTTCGACGTGGTGATCCCTTCTGATGGTTCTATCACCTCGGGTTACACCACCATTATCAACAAATTCGCCAAACACCCGAACGCCGCTAAACTGGCGCGTGAATACATCTTCTCCGATGCCGGTCAGATCAACCTGGCGCGTGGTTATGCCCGCCCAATCCGTGCTGATCACATCACACTGCCAGATGACGTGAAAGCCAAACTACTGCCATCCAGCGAATACAAAAATGCTCACCCGATTGCCGATCCGGCTGCCTGGGATAAGAGCGCCAAAACCTTGCCTCGCCTGTGGCAGGAAAACGTCATGATCAACATGCAGCAGTAATTTCCTGAATTAAAAAATAGAAAAAACCGGGCAGCGAAAGCATTGATTAATTACAACACCTGCAAGAAAGGCATAAGTGTAATGAAGAGCATTCTGGTAGTACTCGACGGCCTGAATTATCAGGTCGGCAAAGACGCAATGGGTTATTTACAGGCTCAGTGTGCCGCAGGACGCGGCCGCTTGTATCAACTGGAATGCGAACTGCCTTCTCTGTCCCGGCCGCTTTACGAATGCATTCTCACCGGCATCGCGCCGGTGGCGAGTGGCATTGTGCATAACCACGTTGACCGGTTATCCACGCAACGCAGTATTTTCCATTATGCTCGTGAGGCAGGTCTGACGACCGCGGCTGCGGCTTATCACTGGGTCAGTGAATTATATAACCGCACGCCGTTTGACCCGCCGCGTGACCGTCATACCAGCGATGAGTCTCTGGCCATTCAGCATGGTCATTTTTACTACGACGACGGCTACCCTGATTCGCATCTGTTTGACGATGCTGAAAGCCTGCGCCGTCGGCATGACCCCGATTTCCTGCTGATCCACCCGATGAATATTGATGACGCTGGCCACAAATTTGGCCTGTCGACGCCGCAATACCGCAACAAAGCGCGGACGGCGGACGGCATACTTTCGCGCTATCTGGGTGACTGGCTGGACGCGGGTTATCAGGTCATCGTAACCGCCGACCACGGCATGAACGATGACCGCAGCCATGGCGGTATTTTACCGGAAGAGCGTCAGGTGCCGTTGTTCGTCTTTGGCAGTGCTTTCAGCTTTAAAGATGCCGCACCGCTGCAAACCGAGTTGTGTGGCACCGTTTGTCAGATCCTCAATATTGCCCACGACAAGCCACATTGCGCGGCATTACTGGCCTGAATCCCGTCACTTTTAGAGGATAACCGATGAAAGCTAAGTGGATTGCAGCGCTGTTTATGCTGCCGTTTCTGGTTTTTTTCGTCGCGTTCCAGCTGGCGCCGCTGGCCTGGATTGCAGTGAGCAGCTTTTACAGCGAAACCTATGAAGCCTGGGGACTGGGCAATTACAGCGATATTCTGACTTCTCCGTTTTATCTGCAGGCCATGCGTTTCTCGCTGGATATTTCTATCTGGTCGAGTTTATACGGTTTGCTAATCGCGTTAGTGGGCAGTTACTCACTTCGCCAGCTAGGCCCGACAAAGCTGCATGATTTCGTGATGTCGTTTACCAATATGACCAGCAACTTCGCGGGCGTGCCTCTGGCGTTTGCCTTTGTGATTTTGCTCGGCCTGAACGGTTGCCTGACGCTGCTGCTCAGAAAATATGGCCTGATGGAGCATTTCGACCTGTATTCGAAAGACGGGCTGATTGTGCTTTACACCTATTTCCAGATCCCGTTGGGCGTATTGCTGATGTATCCCGCGTTTGATGCCCTGCGCGAAGACTGGCGCGAATCGGCGGCTCTGCTCGGTGCGGGGCGCTGGAGTTACTGGCGTCATATCGGCATACCCGTTTTATTCCCGGCGCTGCTGGGGACTTTCGTGATTTTGCTCGCCAACGCTCTGGGCGCGTATGCCACGGTTTACGCGCTGACCACAGGCAATTTCAACGTCGTGCCGGTACGCATCGCGGCGCTGGTGTCGGGGGATATTTCCCTCGATCCGAATATGGGCAGTGCGCTGGCGATGTTACTGGTGGTGCTGATGGCGTTTATCACGCTTGTCCATCAGTGGTTATTGCGTAAAAGTTATCTCAGTCAGCGCAGCTGATTGCCGGAAAAAGGAACGTAAGATGTCGCGCTCTGAAGCGATTTACCACCGTGTGGTGATCTGGATTTTACTGATTGTCCTGATGTTGCCGTTGCTGGCGACGCTGGTGTACGCGCTGGTGCTGGAATGGGGCGCGACCATTTTGCCGAGCGGCTTTACGCTGAAATGGCTGGTGGAATTGTGGAGCGATCCGCGTTTTCTGATTGCGCTCTGGCACTCGCTGCTGGTGTGTTTTGGCACACTTTTCCTGTCGCTGGTGCTGATCCTGCCACTGATGTTTGTGATTGCTTACTATTTCCCTAAGCTCGATGCGCTGATGAATATTCTCATTCTGCTGCCGTTTGCCGTGCCGCCGGTCGTCTCATCCGTTGGCCTGATGCAGCTGTATTCTGCTGAGCCGCTGGCGCTGACCGGTACGCCGTGGATCCTGATTGGATGTTACTTCACCATCGCCTTGCCGTTTATCTATCGTGCTATTTCCAACAACATGCAGGCGATCAACCTGCGCGACCTGATGGATGCGGCGCACCTGCTCGGTGCCAGTACCTGGAAAGCCGCGTTGCTGGTGGTGTTACCCAACTTACGTAAAGGCGGAATGATTGCCGTGTTGCTGTCCTTCTCCTTCCTCATCGGGGAATTCGTCTTCGCTAATTTACTGGCGGGCAGCCGTTATGAAACGGTACAGGTTTATCTCTATAACATGCGCAATGGCAGCGGTCATTTCACCAGCGCATTAGTCATCTCGTATTTCATGGTCGTCCTGATTTTCACCTGGGTGGCGAACATGCTGAACAAAGGAAAGAGCTGATTATGTCGTATTTGCAGGTCACTCAACTCAACAAGTCGTACGGTCCGACGCAGATTTTCAATAACATTGATTTCTCGGCAGAAGAGGGTGAATTCGTCACGTTGCTGGGGCCAAGCGGCTGCGGAAAATCCACCCTGCTGCGCTGCCTGGCCGGACTGACGTCGGTCGATAGCGGAAAAATTGTGATTCAGGGGCAGGACATTGTGCCCTTACCACCACAGCAGCGCGGGATCGGGATGGTCTTCCAGAGCTACGCGCTGTTCCCGAATATGACGGTCGAAGCCAACGTTGCGTTTGGTTTGAAAATGCAAAAGATACCGGCTTTGGAACTACATCGTCGCGTGGGCGAAGTGCTGGAACTGGTGGAAATGAACGATTACGCCAAACGTTATCCGCATCAGCTTTCCGGCGGTCAGTGTCAGCGTGTGGCGCTGGCGCGTTCGCTGGTGACGCAGCCGCGCCTGTTGTTGCTCGATGAACCGCTTTCCGCGCTTGATGCCCGTATCCGTAAACATCTGCGCGAACAAATTCGCCGTATTCAGCGTGAAATGAACCTGACGGCCATTTTCGTCACGCACGATCAGGAAGAGGCGCTGACCATGTCAGACCGGATTGTGCTGATGAACAAAGGACAAATCGTCCAAAATGCCGATGCCGAAACCTTATATACTGAACCGGTGGATGCGTTCGCAGCGGGCTTTATCGGCAGCTACAACCTGCTGAGTTCTGAACAGGCGATGGCGCTGACAGGCATGACTTACACGGGCCGCGTTGCCATCCGGCCAGAGTCGGTGACGATATGCGAGCTGACTGAGGGCATTTCGGCTAAAATTCTAAGCCACAGCCTGCTGGGCAACGTGGTGCGTTATCGTGTTTTAGCGCACGGTGTTGAGCTTTCTGTGGATGTTTTAAACCGTTCTGTGGCCTCACTTCGCGCCGATGGCAGCGATGTTGGTTTGCAGTTAGATCTTGTTACGTTACGGGAAGTTGCATGAAACTGGCGCTGTTTGATCTCGATGAAACTCTGATTAGCGGCGACTGTTCCAGCTTGTGGTCTGCCTACATGGTAGCGAATGGCTGGGTGGCGGATGAACAGGCTTTCCTGCAACAGGATGCCGCGCTGATGCAACAATATGCCGTGGGTAAAATGGATATGCAGGAGTACATGCGCTGTACTCTCGCACCGCTTACCGGCCGCAGCGAAAGTGACGTCGCAGGCATGGTCGCAAGCTATATTCAGGACGTAATAGCACCGCGTATTTATGCGCAGGCGCGTGAGTGCCTGGCTGCTCACCGCGCACAGGGCGACCGGACGGTCATTATTTCCGCCTCCGGCCAGCATCTGGTGCAGCCGATTGCCCGTTACCTCGGTGTTGAGGAAACGCTGGCGATTGGTGTGGAAATGAAAGACGGGCGCTTTACCGGCGCCACGCAGGGGACGATGACGTACCGCGAAGGCAAAGTGTCGCGTTTACTTGAACTCATCAATCAGGACGATTCCCTGCTGCAACAAGCCCGTTTTTATTCGGATTCCCACAATGATATGCCCTTACTGACCCGCGTGGGTCAGCCGGTTGCCGTGAATCCCGACGCCATCCTGCTCCGGCACGCCCGGCAGGCAGGATGGCCCGTGTTTTCGTGGAAATAGACTGCAGATAAAAAATGTTAAATCAGGGGCGTTTTTATAGGGATTTCTTCAGAAACTTATTCTGACGCCCGTGACGATTTGCCAGTAATCAATCCCTTCCTCTTCCAGCCTTTTCTGGTATTCCCCGCCCACACTCAGTGACACATTCGGGATGAGTGTATTGACCACGCCAATATTCAACTGCGCCGCGCTGCCTGTCACATCGGTTGAAAAACGACTGACATCGTTACTGTGGAGGTCGCCGATATGAACGTCAGAATGGTGGCTGAAATCTTTAATCAATCGCGTGCTGGCGACCACCGCCCATTTCCCAGTATTCAGGCTGTCCCAGTCGTATCGATAACGCAATCCGATACTGCCCAGCGGCCTCGTCATGTTATCGTATTTAACCTTCGCGTCATCGATATCGGTAAAGTTATCAACCTTCAGATATTGCACTCCGGCACCGATAACCGGTGTCAACTGATGCTGACCCAATGTGAACTGATAGCCCACATCCAGCGTGGCGCCAAACGATTTAGCATTGATATCTGCGACATCACCCCCGCGTAAATCGGTGGAAACCTCGCCGTTGTATTTCGCCGCATTCAGCCCGAATTCCGCCAGAAGCCCGTTTTTCTGTTTGTAAACCGACAAGCCAGAAAGCCCCCATGTGGTGTAGTGCGTTTTGCTGTCTCCGTCTGCCGCATCAGGAGTGATATCCAGATCCGCCCGGGAAAGCCCAAGGCTTACATCAAAAGACTGACTGTCAGACTGCAGTTGCAAGACCTTACCGCCAAACAGCCAGCCTTCTTGTTTCTGTTTATAGTCGTAGCCGTAATCTTTAAAGCTGAGCGACGAATGGTAAGTATCTTCTCCATTGAGGTACTGGAAGAAAATATTCATTTTCTTATCGTCGAGAAGCGAAACCTGATTTTGAAAACTGCTGTTCAGGCGGCTGCTGTAGCTGAATAATGCGGAAGGCAGGGAAAGATAAGAGGGCACCTGCGGAGTTACCGCTGCCCGGCTGTATTGAGAATCGCTGTGATGTTCCGGTTCCGGTTCCGGCGTTATATTGCCGCCGTCATCAGGTTCCGGTACGGGAGTCACATCGCCGCCGTCATCAGGTTCCGGTACGGGAGTCACATCGCCGGCGTCATCAGGTTCCGGTACGGGAGTCACATCGCCGCCGTCATCAGGTTCCGGCACGGGAGTTACATCGCCGCCGTCATCAGGTTCCGGAATAGGATCCGTCGTGGGTGAGGTGTTCTCATTTTCACTGAGCATTCGGTTTTGCAAGCGGTAGTCCCAGTATTGCCCTCCCGAACCGGTCACTGCACGCTCATCAGCGGCGCTGCGACCCGGAGCAAAAGCATACAGCGTATAGGCATACGCACCGCGCGCGACGTATTCTCCCGCCAGTGCAAAAGAACTTTTGCCCGCATTGCCGCCGACCTGGATCAGCGAAATACCTTCCAGGTTATCTGCACTGCCGTTGTTGTTACTGTCGGTAAAAATACCCTCTCCGGATGGCGTCACTGAAACCAGAATGGGTTTGTCATCTGAAATCACATCGCCATTGATCAGCAAGCGGTCATATTGCAATGCGCCCGAAGTCAGTTGCGCCCGTAGCTCGACAACGTCGCTGGAGCCGGTGGTCAGATTACCATTGATGTGTATTGTGGATGCACTAACCGGAGCGGCGGAATAGCCCGAAGGGCCGCTGTCAGCATAATAAGGGGCGATGATAACGTCATCTTTCACAACCAGATCGGCGATATTGGCGTTACCGGCAAATGTGGTTCCGTTTTCCATGGTCAGCGTGGAAGCCAGCGAACCCTCGAGAACAAGCGCGCCGTTTTTAACCGTGGTGCCGCCGGTAAAGGTATTGTCACCGTACATGTAAAGATTTGCCCGGCCGTCTTTGCTCAGACTGCCGGCGCCTTCCAGCGTAGCCGCAATAGTGACATCCGCCGTGCCCGATGTACTTTTATCACTGGCATCGCCGGCTTTCACCGAAAGTATGGCCTCGTCGCCCAGGAGCACATGACCTTCCAGTTTGCTGCGGCTGTGCATTTGCAGAGTCGAACGGTCTCCGAGAGTGATGTCACTATCAAGTGTTCCATGTTCTGTGAGCTGAAGCAGACCGCCTTCATTAAGGTTTAACGTGCTTATCTGGAAAGTTTCATCAATCCAGTCGTTGCTGAAAGTCGCGCCACCCGCATGTGGTGTCATCCTTCCGCCCAGCGAAAGCGTACCGTTGCTGACGGTCAGATTGTTAAGCCAGCCGCCGCCGGTCAGGGAATAGTTATCGGTGCTTTTGGCGGACGCTAATATAACGTTGAGCCCCTGCGCGGTATCAGGTGTGCCCAGGCGTCCGATAAAGGTTTCAGATTTCGTGTTTGCCAATGTCAGCGTGGAACTGTCATCGGGATTAGCATTGATGATGGTCGCGCCGGAATCACTGTGATTAATCGTCGTGAAGCGCATGTCATAGCCATTGAGATCCAGTTTCCCCCCGCGGTAACCGAAATAAATATGGGCGGGGTCAATCTGGTCATCTCCCTGCAATTGCACGGTGGGTCTGCCACTGACAAGGGTCACTGAGGAAAAAGCGCGATGGTGGCCCGCCCCGTCGTCCTGCTGAGCCAAAACAGCCGTGCCATCCCCGATATTTAATTCCCCCGGATTATCGCCAAAGGCGTTGACGTAAAGTGTACCGGCACCAATTTTATGCAGGCTGTCTCCCGCCACTCCGTTAACTTCCCAGTCAACTCTCTTACTGGCATCAATCTCAATACCGCCACCCATCCAGGTATTATTTTGACCGTCGGCAGAAATAACCCGGTAGTCGTTGGAAAACTGTAATTTACCCGCGCCCTGATTAATTGTCGCATCCAGGACAATTAATCCGCCATCACCGTTGAAACGCAGATCCTTAGAAGCATCAAGCTGAGGGTTCCGCACATCCGTGCCTATATTTCCTGCCATGATATCTTCCGGGGTGAGAATAAACTGGCCGGGAAGACGGGTGTCGATACCATGCCATTGCCAGCCAGAGTTGCCCTGAATAATGTCGCCAGAAGCCCCCGTGCCGGTCCAGTGAATATCCCCTTGTGCTGCGATATCAATGACATCTGGATCGGTATAATTGTTGACAATGCTGCTTATAAAATCGGTGGGTAAACCCAGCCCGTAAGTACCAAGTGTGTGCGGCGCACGGTTTTCAACGCCGGTACCCGATGTTGTTACACCATACATCTTCCACTTTTTATCAACATTGTCGTAGACCAGTATCGGGCTTCCGCTGTCTCCCTGGTTGGCGGCAATATCCAGAGGCGAGGCCATATTGTTATTAACCCAGTAAATTTGATTCTGAGATATCGTTTGCGGATTTAATGTCCCGGCACTTTTCCACATATAGGAATATTTTGTTAACTGATTCAATGTCTGGCCTGCCGCATCAATCTGATATTGATACCCGGCCCCTACTCGCGTGAAATATACATACCTGCCATTATTTCTGCTCTCGTAAACATCTGAGGGTTTGACTAGGCTTTGTTGAATAAATCGGATTTAGATAAAAGCTCCCCTCGTCGCTGACTTTCTCAGGCAATCCTTACG
>NZ_JAEMGT010000062.1:0-48764 GCF_017655185.1 Rahnella sp. ChDrAdgB13
TGCTTTCTTAGCATGTTTCACGTGTTTTTTAGCAGCCTGCGCTTTCTGAGCTACCGGAGCAGCTTTCTTAGCATGTTTCACGTGTTTCTTAGCAGCCTGCGCTTTCTGAGCTACCGGAGCAGCTTTCTTAGCGTGTTTCACGTGTTTTTTAGCAGCCTGGGCCTTCTGGGCTACCGGAGCAGCTTTCTTAGCGGCTTTTTTGTGTTTTTTAGCAGCCTGCGCTTTCTGAGCGACTTTCTTGTGAGTCTTGTGTTTAGTTACATGCTTGGCCGCAGGCGCAGCGGTCGTTGCAGCAGCAGGTGCCGGAGTAGCGGTTGTTTCAGCAGCGAAAGCGACAGAAGACAGACCCATTGCAGCGGCTACAACCAGAGCTAATACTTTTTTCATGTTTAATTCCTCAGAGATATCGGTTTATGTGTCTGCCCCACTGCGGGGCCGTTGAGAAGATAATAGACATGACGGAATTTATTGTCCGTGAGGGATTGGTTTCGGCGTGTAACGGTATGTATAAGGGAAATTTTCTGAGGGGAGTATTCTCTGAGAGGAGTATCAACAGTCAGCCTATCTTCACCACGTCCACACTTTGCCCGGCGTGATCACTTGCGGCAAAGGCACATCCCAGTGCTCCACCGGCAAGACGTCCACCTGCTGGCAATCATGCGCTAAGCCAATCGGATACGGCCCGCCATCCCGCCAGTGCTCCAGCGTGCGGTCGTAGAACCCTCCACCCATACCCAGACGTTGTCCGTGGCGGTCAAACGCGACCAGCGGCGTCAGGATGATATCCAACTGAGACAATGGCACAACCTGTGTGACATCAAGTTGTGGCTGGAGGATTTTAAGACGATTGCGTACCAGCGGTGTTTCAGGCGCATAGCGCAGGAACAACAGATGGTGAGGGGAAAACGGATGCAGCACCGGCAGACAGAGCTCTTTTCCTTCCTGCCACAGGCGCTGAATCAGCGGTGTGGTATCAAGCTCTCCGTCGAAGGACAGAAAAACTGAAATCGTGGTGGCAGACTGAATTTCAGGGTGCGCGGCAACGCGATCTGCGGCCTGAAGGGCAAACTCTGTTTGCTGACCGGCAGTCAGATTTTTTCTACGCTGGCGAATTTCAGTGCGAATATTTTGTCGGGCAGAAGTAAAAAGAGGAGTGTGCGACATAGATACAAACACCAGAAAGGGATGTACCGAAAAGAAAGGGGAATCTCCGAGATGCCGTCGCAGGCTGTAACCCTTGAACCCATGGTTCAAGGTGAACGTGCTGTCGCAATCTTTAGGCTTCTCGGACGAACCGAGCATGCGCACCGATTACGGATCATCACATTCTGTTGGTACTAATTATCGGCTCAGGGGACGGGCCCGCTGGCGAACATCTCAGAGAAATTTTTTACCGCTTCTGACTGGCCTGTGACGAGCCACATCAGCAACGTGTGTTATTCGAAAGGCGCCCCTTCACGTTCAGAGATCCGGCCTTGTTCGAGCAATGCCTGCTCGATGGTTTGTTGCAGCATCCGGATACGTTGTTCCATATTGGATGCGTAATCGCGCGTTTTCAACCTTTCCTGAGCAAGTTCGTGACATACGTTCAATGCCGCGATGAAAACCAGTTGCTCTGTATTGGTGACTCTAGTGCGAACTTTAAGATCTTGCAACCGCTGATTAAGATCTTCAGCTGCCAGATTCAGTGCTTCCTGTTGTTCTGGCGGACAATTCACCCGTAACGAGCGACCAAAAATTTGAATATCTACCGGTTGTGCAGACATGCCACCTTCCTGCTGATTTATTCGTCCGCCCCAACGTGACCACTACGACCTGGCGCAGGATGTTGGAAGCGGGCGCCACTATAACTATCTCAATACCAGGTTACAACCCCATGACCGGCTGACTGCTGCCCGATTGTTCAGGGCGTGCCATTCAGGCCAAACTGAGCCTGATTGCGGGCTGCTAATCTGGTACTACGACAGACCTTGGTGGTAGCATAACACGAACTTAACCTGCCAACGATGGCGAATGCGCATGTCTATTGAGAATACTTACCCTACTTACGATTCGTTGGATCAAAACCTGAAACAACAATCGGTTGCTTTGACCGCAGCAGAAATGCACGGTCTGATCAGTGGCTTACTGTGTGGCGGCAACCGCGACGGCAGCTGGCTGACGATGGTGCATGACCTGACCAATGAAGGCCTGGCCTTCCCGCATACGCTGGCGGATTTGCTGCAACAACTTCGTAAAGTTACGTCCGATACGCTGGAAGATGACAGCTTCGAATTTAAAATGATGATGCCCGATGACGACAAAAGTGTCTTCGAACGTGCCGACGCCCTCGCCGGTTGGGTCAACCATTTCCTGCTCGGCCTTGGCATGATGCAGCCTAAACTTGCGAAAGTGAAAGGCGAAGTCGGCGAAGCCATCGATGATTTGCGCAGCATCGCGCAACTTGGCTACGACGAAGATGAAGATCAGGAGCAACTGGCGCAATCTTTAGAGGAAGTGGTGGAGTACGTCCGCGTGGCAGCCATTTTATGCTTTGGCGAATTTGGCCACAGCCTGCCGTCTGCACCGGAAAATACCCGCACGTTGCACTGATAATTCGAGAACCCAGTTAATAACAACGAACTAAAACGATTTCAGGAGAAAGTGATGACTCAGCAAGAGATCGAGAACCGTCGCCAGGCGCTGTTAGCGAAAATGGTACCGGGAAGTGCTGCGATAATTTTTGCGGCCCCCGAAGCCCCGCGCAGCGCCGACAGTGAATACCCGTATCGTCAGAACAGTGACTTCTGGTATTTCACCGGTTTCAACGAACCGGAAGCTGTGCTGATTCTGGTTAAAAGTGATGAAAATCATAACCACAGCGTGCTGTTTAACCGCGTGCGTGATCTCACCGCTGAAATTTGGTTCGGGCGCCGTCTGGGGCAGGAAGCAGCACCGGCTAAGCTGGGCGTGACCAAAGCCTTGCCTTTCGGCGACATCAACGACCAGCTTCATCTACTGCTCAACGGCCTTGACGTGGTCTATCACGCGCAGGGCGAATATGCCTATGCCGATGAAATCGTTAACCGCGCGATGGAAAAACTGCGTAAAGGTTTTCGCCAGAACTTCGCCGCGCCCGCGACCGTCACTGACTGGCGTCCGTGGGTTCACGATATGCGTCTGTTCAAGTCCGCCGAAGAAATCGCGGTTATGCGCCGTGCCGGGCAAATCACTGCGCTGGCACACACCCGCGCAATGGAAAAATGTCGTCCGGGAATGTTTGAATATCAGCTCGAGGGAGAAATTCATCACGAATTTAACCGTCATGGCGCACGTTATCCTTCTTACAACACGATTGTTGGCGGTGGCGAAAACGGCTGCATCCTGCACTACACCGAAAACGAATGTGAGCTGCGTGACGGCGATTTAGTGCTGATCGACGCCGGTTGTGAATATCAGGGCTATGCCGGTGATATCACCCGTACATTCCCGGTGAACGGCAAGTTCAGCAAAGCACAGCGTGAGATCTACGACATCGTGCTGGCGTCAGAATACAAAGCACTGGAAGTCTTCGGACCGGGCAGCAGTATTCAGGCGGCGACCGAAGCGGCTGTCCGCGTCATGATCGAAGGACTGGTCAAACTGGGCGTAATGAAAGGTGATGTGGAAACTCTTTACGCTGAGCAGGCGCATCGCCAGTTCTTCATGCACGGTTTATCTCACTGGCTGGGGCTCGATGTTCATGACGTCGGTCATTATGGCTCGGTTGATCGCAGCCGTACGCTGGAACCCGGCATGGTACTGACCGTTGAACCGGGCCTGTATATCGCGCCGGATGCTGACGTACCTGAAGCGTATCGCGGTATCGGTATCCGCATTGAAGACGACATTCTGATCACTTCCACCGGCATTGAAATTCTTACCGGTGATGTGGTGAAAGAAGCCGATGATATCGAATCCTTAATGGCGGCGGCACGTAAATAATATGAGCATTGTTTCTTTATGAGCATAGTGATTGTTGGTGGCGGAATGACCGGTGCCACGCTGGCGCTGGCAATTTCCTCGCTGACGCAGGGGCGTCTGCCGGTGCATCTGGTGGAGGCGACCGCGCCGCAAGAACACGAGCATCCGGGTTTTGATGCCCGTTCGATTGCGCTCGCGCAGGGAACCTGCCAGCAACTGGCGCGCGTCGGGATCTGGCCGGCACTGGCAAAAATCGCGACGCCTATCCGTGACATTCACGTCAGCGATCGCGGCCATGCGGCTTTTGTGAATCTCACTGCGGGGCATTATGGTGTCGAAGCGCTTGGTCACGTTGTTGAGCTGCATGAAGTCGGTAACCGTTTGTTTGCCATGCTCAGCAAAGCTCCCGGCGTGACGGTGCATTGCCCGGCAAAAGTGGTTGATGTTCAAAGACAAACCGACAGCGCGAGTGTCACGCTCGACAGCGGTGAAACTCTGACCGCGCAGTTGCTGGTCGCTGCCGACGGTTCCCACTCTTCGCTGGCGAAAGCCTGCAATATCAGCTGGCAGCGCGAGGATTACGGGCAGATTGCCGTCATCGCCAACATCGCCACCAGCGAACCGCATAACGGCCGCGCGTTCGAACGCTTCACCCAAAACGGACCGCTGGCTTTATTGCCGATGTCCGACGGGCGCAGTTCGCTGGTCTGGTGCCACCCGCGCGAAGCCCGTGAAGAAATTGATCACTGGAGCGAGGCGAAGTTCCTCAGCGAACTGCAAAAGGCATTTGGCTGGCGGCTGGGTACCATGAAACAGGCCGGTAAACGCTTCAGTTATCCGCTGCAATTACAAAAAGCCAACAGCCATATCAGCCATCGTCTGGCGCTGGTGGGTAACGCGGCGCAAACGCTGCATCCGATTGCCGGTCAGGGTTTTAACCTCGGCCTGCGCGATGTGATGACGCTGGCGGAAACGCTGGCAAGCGCCGCAAAGCAGGGCAACGACGTCGGCAGTTATCGCGTACTTTGCGATTATCAGAACCGCCGTCAGCCCGATCAGCTGGCGACCGTCGGCGTGACCGACGGCCTGATCCACCTCTTTGCCAACCGTTATCTGCCGTTAATGGTTGGCCGCAATCTGGGTTTACTGGCGATGGAAGGCATCACGCCGTTGCGCGATGCGTTTACCCGACGGACGCTCGGCTGGGTTGACCGTTAATTCCGTTCCGGGCTTTACAGGAAAAATTATGCAATCTTTTGATGTGGTTATCGCCGGGGGCGGAATGGTCGGTCTGGCGCTGGCATGTGGTTTACAGGGCAGCGGTCTGCGCGTTGCGGTGCTGGAAAACCAGCTGCCGGATCTCGATTCGCCATTGCCGGAACAGCCGGGTCTGCGCGTTTCTGCCATCAACGCCGCCAGCGAGCGCCTGCTCAAATATATCGGCGTCTGGGACAACATCATCGCTCAGCGCGCCAATGCGTATCAGGGAATGGAAGTCTGGGATCGCGACAGCTTCGGTAAAATTGCATTTAGTGGCGAAGAATATGGGTTCAGTCATCTCGGGCACATTATTGAGAATCAGGTGATCCACCGCGCCCTGTGGCAGCGTGCGGAAAAATCTTCCGACATCACTTTGCTTGCGCCGGCCACACTGAAAAACGTGGCGTGGGGCGAGAATGAGGCGTTTATCACCCTTAATGACGATCGCCAGCTCAGCGCGCGGTTAGTGGTCGGAGCGGACGGTGCCCAGTCCTGGCTGCGTCAGCACGCCGACATTCCGCTGACATTCTGGGATTATCGCCATCATGCACTGGTGGCGACCATCCGCACTGAAGAGCCGCACCAGTCTGTTGCACGTCAGGTATTCCACGGCGAAGGCATTCTGGCGTTTCTGCCGCTGGCTGATGCGCATTTGTCTTCTATCGTCTGGTCAGTTTCGCCGGATGAAGCTCAGCGTCTGAGCGCGCTGGAGCCTGAGGAGTTCAACAAAATCCTCGCCAGCACTTTTGACCTGCGCCTGGGTATTTGTACCGTTGAAAGTGAGCGCCTGACCTTCCCGCTGACCGGCCGTTATGCCCGCAGCTTTGCCGGACAACGTCTGGCGCTGGTCGGTGATGCCGCGCACACCGTGCACCCGCTGGCAGGACAGGGCGTCAATTTAGGTTTCATGGATGCCGCAGAACTGGCATCGGAAATCAGACGCCTGCAAAAAGAAGGCAAAGATTTCGGCCAGCATATGTACCTGCGTCGTTACGAGCGCCGCCGCAAACACAGCGCCGCGCTGATGCTGGCGGGTATGCAGGGCTTCCGCGAATTGTTTGCCGGTGACAATCCTGCCAAAAAACTGCTGCGCGATATTGGTCTTACGCTGGCGGATTCTCTGCCGGGCGTGAAACCAAAACTGGTGCGTCAGGCGATGGGGCTGAATGATTTACCGGAGTGGTTACAGGACGATTTACTTCGATTGAAATAATCTAATTTCAGCTCGGTTTTTCCATTACATTTTCTAATCCGGGGCCGGATTTCTCATTCTGCAAATGGTGAGAAATCTGGCCTTGTCGTTATATAACATCGATATTTTTGATGTTTATTTGTAGATTTTGCGCCACAAACCCCAGTTTACCAGTCAAAAACTCTGCACAATGCCCTTGTGAAATCACTGACGTTTATCCCGCTCTGCATATTTTAACTTATGGTTAGTGAGCTTATTCAGTGGTAAGTTCGAGCAAAGGGTATCGTTTGCGCGGTGTGCTGTTTATGCACTTAATTAAATGAGGAATAAGATGGTTAAGCAGACTCAGCTTTATGAACAACATGTTGCGTGTGGCGCGCGTATGGTCGATTTCCACGGCTGGATGATGCCATTGCATTACGGCTCTCAGCTGGATGAACACCACATTGTGCGTCAGGATGCCGGTATGTTTGACGTCTCGCACATGACCATCGTTGATCTGCACGGTGCCCGTACCCGTGAATTCCTCCGTTACCTGCTGGCGAATGATGTCGCCAAACTCACCGTTCCCGGTAAAGCGCTTTATACCGGCATGCTCAATGCGTCCGGCGGCGTGATCGACGACCTGATCGTTTACTTCCTCAACGAAAACTATTTCCGCCTGGTGGTGAACTCCGCGACCCGGGAGAAAGACCTGGCATGGATTTCGCAGCATGCAGAACCGTATGGCATCGAACTGACCGTGCGTGATGACTTAGCGCTGGTAGCCGTGCAGGGCCCTCATGCAAAGGAAAAAGCAGAAACCCTGTTTACCGCTGAACAAAAACAAGCGGTCGCGGGGATGAAGCCGTTCTTCGGCGTTCAGGCGGGTGACCTGTTTATCGCCACCACCGGTTATACCGGTGAAGCGGGTTATGAAATCGCACTCCCGCAAGAACAGGTTGCTGATTTCTGGCAGAAACTGCTGGCAGCAGACGTGAAACCTGCCGGTCTGGGCGCGCGCGACACGCTGCGTCTGGAAGCGGGTATGAATCTTTACGGTCAGGAAATGGACGAAGGCGTTTCACCGCTGGCAGCCAACATGGGCTGGACCATCGCCTGGGCACCTGAAGACCGCAACTTTATTGGCCGTGACGCACTGGAAAGACAGCGCGAGCAGGGCACCGAACAGCTGGTCGGTTTAGTGATGACAGAGAAAGGCGTATTGCGTAACGAACTGCCGGTGCGATTCACCGACAGCGCGGGCAACACGCTGGAAGGCGTGATTACCAGCGGCTCATTTTCTCCGACGCTCGGCTACAGTATTGCTCTGGCACGCGTTCCGGCAGGCATTGGCGAGCACGCCATTGTGCAAATCCGTAACCGCGAAATGCCGGTGAAAGTCACCAAACCAGGTTTTGTCCGCAATGGCAAACCGCTGGCGCAGTAAAAATTTGAGATAAAATTATCCAGTTAACGCTGAATTAAGCACTTTTTTGGAGAAAATATAATGAGCAATGTTCCAGCAGATTTGAAATATGCCTCTTCCCACGAGTGGGTACGTTCAGAAGGCAACGGCGTTTACACCGTAGGTATCACTGAACACGCGCAGGAATTACTGGGCGACATGGTTTTCGTTGATTTGCCAGAAGTGGGCCGTGAAGTCGCCGCAGGTGAAGACTGCGCCGTGGCGGAATCGGTTAAAGCGGCTTCCGATATTTATTCTCCAGTCAGCGGCGAAATCGTTGCGGTTAACGGCGAACTGGAAGGTTCTCCGGAACTGGTCAACAGCGAGCCGTACGGCGCAGGTTTCCTGTTCCAGATTAAAGCGTCAGACGAAAGCGAACTGGCTAATCTGCTTGATGCAGAAGCCTATGCTGCTTCTGTAGACGAATAATCAGGACTGCAATGCCCGCCCCGCAACCCGTTTGCGGGGTGAATTCAAGACCCGTAGCTTTTGTCAGTATCCCAAGACACCTCCAGCAGATTTCAGGAATGCGTAGCAAATGACTCAGACTCTCAGCCAACTCGAAAACAACGAAGCCTTTATCGGCCGTCACATTGGTCCGTCTTCTCAGCAGCAGCAACAGATGCTGGATACGGTCGGTGCAGACTCGTTAAACGCGCTGATCCAGCAGATCGTTCCGGTCGATATTCAGCTGCCGGGGCCACCGGCCGTCGGTGATGCCGTGACGGAACATCAGGCGCTGGCTGAGCTGAAAGCCATTGCCAGCCAGAACCAGCGCTATAAATCCTACATCGGTATGGGTTACAGCGCGGTGCTGACACCGCCGGTTATCCTGCGCAATATGCTGGAAAATCCGGGCTGGTATACCGCGTATACTCCGTATCAGCCGGAAGTGTCGCAGGGCCGTCTTGAAGCGTTGCTGAATTTCCAGCAACTGACATTAGATCTGACCGGTCTGGATCTGGCTTCTGCTTCTTTGCTCGATGAAGCAACCGCTGCGGCAGAAGCGATGGCGCTGGCAAAACGCGCCAGCAAACTGAAAGATGCTAACCGCTTCTTCGTGGCGGATGACGTGCATCCGCAAACGCTGGACGTGGTTCGCACCCGTGCGGAAACGTTCGGTTTTGACATCATCGTTGATAAAGCTGAAAAAGTGCTCGAACTGGAAGGCGTGTTTGGCGTGCTTTTACAGCAGGTCGGCACTACCGGCGAAGTGCACGATTACACTGCGCTGCTGGGCGAACTGAAATCCCGCAAAATTATCACCAGCGTTGCCGCTGATATTATGGCGCTGGTGCTGCTGGCCGCACCGGGCAGGCAGGGCGCAGACGTCGTCTTTGGTTCGGCGCAACGCTTTGGCGTACCGATGGGTTACGGCGGTCCGCACGCGGCATTCTTTGCCTGCGTAGACGAATTCAAACGCTCCATGCCGGGCCGTATCATCGGCGTTTCCCGCGATGCTGCAGGTAAAACAGCCCTGCGCATGGCGATGCAAACCCGCGAGCAACATATCCGCCGCGAAAAAGCCAACTCCAACATTTGTACCTCGCAGGTTTTACTGGCCAATATTGCCAGCCTTTATGCGGTATTCCACGGCCCTGAAGGCCTGAAACGCATTGCGTCACGCATTCACCGCCTGACCGACATCCTGGCCGCTGGCCTGAAACAGGGCGGTCTGACGCTGCGTCATAACACCTGGTTCGATACACTGACTGTTGAAGTCAAAGACAAAGCCGCCGTGCTGGAACGCGCGCTGAGCTTCGGCCTGAACCTGCGTACTGACATTCACGGCGCAGTCGGTATCACGCTCGACGAAGCGACCTCCCGCGAAGACGTTCAGGTGCTTTTCGCTGCCCTGCTGGGTGACGATAACGGTCTGGATATCGACAAGCTGGACAATGCCGCATCGACCGACAGCAACTCGATTCCTGCGGCCATGCTGCGTGTGGATCCGATCCTCACCCATCCGGTATTCAACCAGTACCACAGCGAAACCGAGATGATGCGTTATATGCACCGTCTGGAGAAAAAGGATCTGGCGCTGAATCAGGCGATGATCCCGCTGGGTTCCTGCACCATGAAACTGAATGCTGCGGCAGAAATGATCCCGATAACCTGGCCGGAATTCGCCGAACTGCATCCGTTCTGCCCGACAGAACAGGCGGGCGGTTATCAGCAAATGATCGGTCAGCTGTCACAATGGCTGGTTCAGCTCACCGGTTACGACGCTGTCTGTATGCAGCCAAACTCCGGCGCGCAGGGTGAATATGCGGGTCTGCTGGCCATCCGTCGTTACCACGAAAGCCGTAACGAAAGTGGTCGTCACATCTGCCTGATCCCAAGTTCAGCACACGGCACCAACCCGGCATCTGCACAGATGGCGAGTATGACCGTGGTGGTGGTGGCTTGTGATAAGCAAGGCAACATTGACCTGAGCGACCTGCGTGAGAAAGCGGCGAAAGCGGGTGACGAACTGTCTTGTATCATGGTGACGTACCCGTCAACGCACGGCGTTTACGAAGAAACTATCCGTGAAGTTTGCCAGATTGTGCATCAGTACGGCGGTCAGGTTTACCTCGACGGCGCGAACATGAACGCACAGGTCGGCATCACCACGCCGGGTTACATCGGTGCTGACGTCTCGCACCTTAACCTGCACAAAACCTTCTGTATCCCGCACGGCGGCGGCGGTCCGGGCATGGGGCCGATTGGTGTGAAAGCGCATCTGGCACCGTTTGTTCCGGGTCACAGCGTGGTACAGATTGACGGCGTGCTGACGCAAAACGGTGCGGTTTCTGCGGCGCCGTTCGGCAGCGCGTCAATCCTGCCAATCAGCTGGATGTACATCCGTATGATGGGCGCGGAAGGCCTGAAACAAGCCAGCCAGGTCGCTATCCTTAACGCCAACTACATCGCTACCCGTCTGAAGGACGCGTATCCGGTGCTCTACACTGGCCGCGACGGTCGTGTGGCACACGAATGTATTCTGGATATCCGTCCGCTGAAAGAAACCACCGGTATCAGCGAAATGGATATCGCTAAACGCCTGATCGACTACGGATTCCACGCCCCGACCATGTCCTTCCCGGTTGCCGGCACGCTGATGGTTGAGCCAACCGAATCAGAAAGCAAAGTGGAACTGGATCGCTTTATCGATGCGCTGCTGGCAATCCGCAGTGAAATCGACCGCGTAGCGAAAGGCGAATGGCCGCTGGAAGACAACCCGCTGGTGAATGCACCGCACGTGCAGAATGAGCTGGTCAGCGACTGGAGCCATCCGTACACCCGCGAAGTGGCGGTATTCCCGGCCGGGTACGACAACAAATACTGGCCGACCGTGAAACGTCTGGATGACGTGTACGGGGACAGGAATTTGTTCTGTTCATGTGTGCCGATGTCAGATTACGAGTAAGACTCGTTTTGACTGAGGCCGCCATTATCTGCGGCCTCAGCTAACGTCTAAATCAGGGGCGTGGGCGCCGGCCCACACCGGGTTAAGGGGCGTAAACGCGCCCCTTAACAATCCTGCGTTTTTTCACTCTGCGCTGTCGCATTTACGATGGACATGCTTTGTTAAAATAGTGAGTGGCGTAGATTCAGGTGCTTCGCACTGACTTCTCTTGGCCTTCAAGCCATAGGTCTTGAAGCCGCTCCGTTCAGCTGAATTTTGAGCACGCCAATTACGTTTTCTAAAAGATAAACCCCCTGTGTTTTTGAATTTAAGATCCCACTGGAGTATTCAATGAAAATCGCTCTCGTCACCGGCGGTAGCCGCGGTATCGGCCGTGCAACCGCGATCCTCCTCGCGCAGCAGGGTTACGCCGTCGGCGTCAACTATCTGAATAACGAAACCGCTGCACAATCTGTCGTCGATGAAATTCAACAGGCCGGTGGCAAAGCCATTGCGCTTCAGGCTGATATTGCCGACGAAACGCAGGTGGTCGCGATGTTTAAACGCCTGGGCGAAGAACTCGGGACAATCACCGCGCTGGTGAATAATGCCGGGATTTTGTTCCAGCAGACCACCATTGAAAATCTCTCCGCTGAACGCATCAATAAAGTGCTGTCCACCAACGTGACGGGCTATTTCCTGTGCTGCCGCGAGGCGGTGAAAATCATGTCGCACCGGCACGGCGGAAAGGGCGGGACGATTGTGAATGTCTCTTCCGCGGCTGCCCGTCTGGGTGCGCCGGGCGAATATGTTGATTACGCCGCGTCAAAAGGGGCGGTGGATACCCTGACCACCGGTCTGGCGCTGGAAGTGGCGGCGTACGGTATTCGCGTTAACTGCGTGCGGCCCGGTCTGATTTATACCGAAATGCACGCCAGCGGCGGTGAGCCGGGACGCGTCGATCGCGTGAAGGCCAATCTGCCGATGCAGCGCGGTGGCCAGCCGGAAGAAGTGGCGCAGGCGATTTACTGGCTGCTCTCCGATTCCTCCTCCTACGTCACCGGCAGCTTTCTCGATCTGGCGGGTGGGAGATAATACTTTCTTCGGATGCAGAAGCGCCTTAAGGCGCTTTTTTTATGTCCAAACGGTCAACTCCACACAAACGGTCATAACCGGTCATGAGAAACCACGAGGAATTGTGACCGTTTGCAAAACTGTTGCTGTCTTGTTGCAACGCAAATGACGATTTAATGCCGTTCCCGCCACAGATCCAAACTTTAACATTTCATCTTTTCTCAGCTTTTCGTGACAAATATCACATGACGGCGGTGGCAAAAAATGCACACAGCCGCGTTTGAGGCACTGCGCATTCCACAACCACCGGGCTGCGTATCCTGTTTGACATCGGGAAAGAGGAATCACCACATGCTGCCAGTAGAGCGACATCGTTTTATTACCGAAATTCTCACCCAGCGCGGACGCATTCTGGTGCAGGAAGTGGCGCAGTTATGCCGTATTTCGCTGGAAACGGCGCGGCGGGATCTGGCGCTGCTGGAAAAGCGCGGCGTGCTGTTACGCAGCCACGGCGGCGCGGTCTTTACGGAACATTCGGCGGGCGAAAAAACCTATGTACCGTCGCAGATTGAACAGGGCGAATCGTTTCGTGACCGCAGTAATCAGTCGCCTGACAGCAAAACGCGCATCGCCAAACGCGCATTGCAGCTGATTAATCCGGGTGACTGTCTGCTGCTCGACAGCAGTTCGACAAGCTGGTATCTGGCGCGTCAGTTGCCCGATATTCAGCTGGTGGTGCTGACCAACTCAGTGCAGATCATCCAGACGCTGTCGGTGAAAGCCAATGTGCGCACCATCGGTTTAGGCGGTGAATACTCGGCGAAATACGAAGATTTTGTCGGCGTGCTGGCCGAGCAAATGCTGAAAGAGTTCGTCATCAATAAACTGTTTTTCTCCTGTCACGGCATCAGCCACGAAGGCGGCATCCGTGAAAGCAATGAGCATCACGCGCGGCTGAAACAGCAAATGCTGCTTTCCTCCGAGCACAAAATTTTGCTGGCTGACTCCAGCAAATTCGGCCGCCGCTCTTTTGCGCGGATCTGCCACTACCGGGAAATCGACACACTGATAACAGACCATCTGGAGGATGAAGAATTCCGCCAGGAACTGGCCTGGAGCAACGTTAACGTGATTGAAGTTTCTCCGTCACCCCTACAGAAAAAAACTAAAAACAGCCGCAACGGTCCGTTAGCTGCGGCACATAACTGACCTCCTAGGAGAGTAAACATGATCAAGAAATCCGTTCTTGCCTGCCTGTTCGCGACAGCCATGTTGTCCCTGTCGGCACACGCGGCCGATAAAATTCGCATGGGCGTGGTGGTGAAAGTCGGCGGTAACGCCTGGTTCAACGCAATGGAAGCCGGGATCAAAAGTGAAGCGGCCAAACGCGGGATAGATGCGTGGCAGGTCGGGCCAACCAGCGCGGATCCGGCGTTGCAGGTGCGTGCGATTGAAGATCTGATTGCGCAAAAAGTAGATGTGATCGGCGTGGTGCCAAACGATGCCCGCGTGCTGGAGCCGGTGCTGAAACGCGCACACGACGCCGGCATCAAAGTCATTGTGCATGAATCGCCAGATCAGAAATATGCCGACTGGGATTTCGAAATGGTCGATGCCACGCAGCACGGCATTAACCACATGATCGCCCTCGCACAATGTATGAAAGAAAAAGGCGATTACGCGGTGTATGTCGGCAGCCTGACTGTGCCTTTGCATCAGAAATGGGCCGATGCGGCCATCAATTATCAAAAAGAACATTATCCGAACATGCATCTGGTCGGCGACAAATTCGGTGTCGGCGAATCACTCGATGACAGTATCCGTACCACCAACGACCTGATGTCTAAAGACGCCAACCTGAAAGGCATTCTGGCGATCGGTTCACAAGGACCGATCGGCGCAGGCCGTGCGGTGCTTAACCGCGGCAAAACCGATGATGTCTGCGTCTTCGGGCCATTCAGTCCGGGTCAGGGTGCAAGCCTGGTGAAAGCCGGTGCCATCAAAGGCGGCTTTATCTGGAACCCGATGGTGGCCGGTGAAGTCTTTGTGCGCATCGCCGAGAAGCTGGAAAAAGGCGAAAAAATCACTGACGGCATGACCATTGAAGGCATGGGCAAAGTGAAAGTCGATGAAGCCACGCGCACCATTCTGGGCAACGAAACCGAGAGTCTGGATAAAGCCAACCTGCCGAAACTGGTCAAAATGGGGCTGTAATCATGGCAATCTCCGGGATCATTCAAACAGACAACACGCCGCTGATTGATGTACAGAATCTGTCGGTGACCTTTGGCGGACAGCGCGCGCTTAACGATATTTCCCTGCGGCTGATGCCGGGGGAAGTTCACTGCCTGGCGGGCACCAACGGCTGCGGTAAAAGTACGTTGATCAAAGTGATCTCGGGGGTTTATCAGCCGGACAACGGTTGCCGGATCACGCTGGGTTCTGCCACGCAGGGGCTTTCGACGTTCAGCAAACTCAGCCCGGATCAGGCGCGGCAGTTTGGCGTTCAGGTGATTTATCAGGATCTTTCGCTGTTTCCGAACCTGAGCGTGTTTGAAAACATCGCCTTCGACCACAACCTGCAAGGGCTGATGGGTTGGTATCGCCCGTCACGTCTGCGCGACACCGCGCAGCGCATTCTGACTGAACTCAATTACACCTTAGACCTCGACAGCAAAGTCTCGGCGCTGCCGATTGCCCAGCGCCAGCAGGTGGCAATTTGCCGCGCGCTGGTCGCCGATGCGCGGTTAGTCATTATGGATGAACCGACCGCCTCGCTGACCCGCACCGAAGTGAATCAGCTGCTGCGCACCGTGCATTACCTGAAAAGCAAAGGCATCAGCGTGGTGTTCGTCAGCCATCGTCTCGACGAAGTGCTGGAGATTTCAGACAGCGTCACGGTCATTCGTGACGGCAAAAAAGTCGGCACTTTCCCGGCTTCTGAAGTCAGCAGCGAACGCCTGACCGAGCTGATGACCGGCCTCAGACTCGATTACCGCCTGAAAGCCGCCAACATGAATGACGAACGCATCATGCTGGAAGCCGACAAACTCACCCGCGAAGGCCAGTACCACGATGTCAGTTTCAAACTGCACGCTGGCGAAGTGCTCGGCCTGTGCGGCCTGCTCGGTTCCGGGCGCACCGAACTGGCGCTCAGCCTGTTTGGTATGACCAAACCGGACAGTGGAAAAATTTACCTCGACAGCAAACCGGTACGTTTTCGCAGCCACGAAGACGCGATCAAATCCGGCATCGGCTATGTCTCGGAAGACAGGCTGACGCTGGGACTGATCCAGCAACAATCGGTCGGCGACAACACCGTGCTGGCGATCATGGATCAGCTGCGCAGCCGTTTTCATCTGATCGACGAATATCGCAAAAACAAAATCATCCAGCAGTGGATCGAAAAACTCGGCGTCAAAGTCGCTAATCCTGATCAGGCGATTTCCACGCTGTCCGGCGGGAATCAGCAAAAGATCGTGCTGGCAAAATGGGTACTGACGCAGCCCAAAATCCTGATCCTCGATTCACCGACCGTCGGCGTGGACGTCGGCGCGAAAGCCAGTATTTACCAGCTGGTGCATCAGCTGGCGGAAGAGGGCATTTCGATCCTGCTGATTTCCGACGAAGTGCCGGAAGTGTATTTCAACTGCGACCGCGTGCTGCATTTCTCCGAAGGCACAGTGAAGGGCGAATATCTTCCGGGCGCGATTACTCAGCAACAGCTTGCGGAGGCGGTCAATGCTTAAGCTCAGCCGGTTACGCCCGTCCAGCAATGAAGGTTATTTAGCCTGGGTTTTGCTGGTGGTTATCGTCACGTTTTCCCTGCTCACCAATCAGTTTCTGACGCTTCAGAACCTGCTCGATCTGACCGAAAGCTACGCCGTCAGCGGCATTTTTGCCCTCGGATTATTTGTGGTGCTGGTCACCGGAGGCATTGATATTTCGTTCGCCGCCGTGGCGTCCGTCGTGCAGTACCTCATCGCCACCCTGGCCATTCATTACGGCCTGAGCAGTCCGGCCGGCAGCATTTTACTGGCGATCGCGATCGGCACCGTCCTCGGGATGATCAACGCCATCCTGATCTACTGCCTGCGCATTGTCTCGATCATCGTCACCATCAGCATGCAGTCACTGCTGTTCGGCATGCTGATGTGGCTGACCAACGGCACCAGCCTCTATGACCTGCCGGACTGGCTGACCACGCCGATCCGTGTGCTGCCCTTCAGCGTCGGCGAGCAGCACTATCAGGTGGGTTTGCCGGTGGTAGTGATGCTGGCAGTCGCCGGACTGAGCTGGATCCTGCTCAACAAAACCCATCTGGGACGCCAGCTGTTTGCCGTCGGCGGTGATCAGGAATCCGCGCGTCGTATCGGGATCCGTGTCGGGTTATTGCATCTGTTTGCGTACGGTTATCTCGGCGCGATGGCGGCGATTGGCGGCCTGGTACAGGTGTATCGCGTCGGTGAAGTGGTGCCGAATGCGCTGGTCGGCGGCGAGCTGGATGTGCTCGGCGGCGCCAGCCTTAACGGCGGCAAAGGCAGCGTGGTCGGCACACTGATGGGCGTGTTCCTGATTGGCGTGCTGAAAAACGGCCTCAACCTGATCGGTGTCTCCAGCTACTTCATGAATATCGTCATCGGCGTGGTGATTGTCGCGGCCATCACCGTCACCCATTACAAGAAACGCAAAGAAACCGAAGTCGGCTTCGCCTGAGGAAAACCGCTATGTTCGCGAAAAGCAGAAATGTGAATCTTAAAGACCGGCCACGGCTGAAAATGGCTTCCCTGAAAATAGACAACACTACCCTGGGATTATCGCTGTTGTTGCTGGTGGTCATTATCGGTTTCAGCCTGGCGATGCCGGGGCGTTTCTTCAGTGACGCCACCTTTATGAGTGTCGCCTTCCAGTTGCCGGAACTGGGTTTACTGACGCTGGCGATGTTTATTCCGATCCTCAGCGGTGGCCTGAACCTGTGCATTATCGCCACCGCTAACCTGACCAGTTTACTGATGGCGTGGGTGTTTCTCACCTGGCTGCCGCCGGATGCCAGCATGGCGATGCAGGCGGTCTGGCTGACGGTGGCACTGATCGGCGCAATGATTCTGGCGCTGGTCATCGGCATGCTGACCGGTGCGCTGGTGGCCTACGTCGGGGCGCATCCGATTCTGGTCACGCTCGCCACCATGACGATGGTGAACGGCGTTGGCATCTATCTCTCACGCGGCGCGGCCATCAGCGGAATGCCCGACATCGTGCGCTTTATCGGCGCGGAAACCCTGCTCGGCGTGCCGGTTCCGTTAATCATCTTTCTGCTGACGGCGGTGTTCATCGCGGTATTCCTCGAACGCACGCGCATGGGCAAATACATCTACATGAGCGGCAGCAACATCAATGCCACCCATTTCAGCGGCGTGAATACCCACCGCGTGCTGATCGCCATCTACGTAATTTCCAGCATGTTATGCGTGATTGCCGGGCTGATTATGATGGCGCGTTTCAACTCGGCGCGCATGGGCTACGGCGACTCGTATCTGCTGCTGACAGTACTCGCCATCATTCTCGGCGGCACGGATCCCAACGGCGGTTTCGGCAAAGTGGCGGGCGTGGTGCTCTCGCTGATTGTCCTCCAGGTGATTTCAACCGGCCTGAATCTGTTGAACGTCAGCCCGCATTTCAGCCTGGCGATGTGGGGCGCGGTACTGATTGTGGTGCTGGCGCTGAAATTCTTCCGCAGCCGTTTTCTGCAAAAAAGGGCGGGGCGAATGAGCGCTGCCAAAGCGCGGGCGGCTCAACCTTAAACACCTTTTAAAATTGCCTCTGACTTAGGAAAACATCATGGAATACAAAATTTCTCCGTCGCTGATGTGCATGAGCCTGATCGACATCAAACAGCAACTCGAAGTGCTGAACCGCCGCGCTGACATGCTGCACATCGACATCATGGACGGCCATTACGTCAAAAACATCACGCTGTCGCCGTTCTTTATCGAACAGATCCGCCCGCATACGCCGCTGGTTCTGGACGTGCATATGATGGTGGAAAATCCGTCCGACTTTATCGAACCGATAGCCAAAGCCGGTGCTGATTTTATTTGCCCGCACGCCGAAACCATCAATCGCGACGCGTTCCGTATCATTAACCAGATCCGTTCTCTGGGTAAAAAGGTCGGCGTGGTACTTAACCCTGCGACGCCGGTGGAATACATCCAGCACTACATTCATCTGCTGGATAAAATTACCGTCATGACCGTCGATCCGGGCTATGCCGGGCAGCCGTTCATCCCGGAAATGCTGGGGAAAATTGCTCAGCTGCGCGATCTCAAACAGCAAAAAGGCTACCGCTATCTGATCGAAATCGACGGATCCTGCAACTTGCGGACGTATCAGGATCTGATGTCTGCGGGCGCGGAAGTGTTGATCGTCGGCAGTTCCGGCCTGTTCACGCTCGACAGCGATCTGGATATTGCCTGGGACAAAATGCTCGATCAGATGCGTCAGGCGCGTCACGCAGCCTGAGGGCAGGAGAGCCGTATGCCGCACTTTCTTGGAGTGGATGTCGGGGGCACCAATACCCGTTTAATGCTGATGGACAGCCAGCAAAATTTTCGCGGCTACCACAAAACCCCGACGCAAAGTTGGGCAGGGCAAAGTGATCCGCTGAGCGGGCTGGAAGCACTGATCCGCGGGTATCTGGATGCGCAGGATCCGCATCATCAGGTGGCACAGGTGATGCTCGGTTTGCCGGGGATCTTGTCCCGTGACCGGCAAACCGTGTTATCGCTGCCGTTTATTTCCGCGCTGGATAATCAGCCGGTCGCGGAGCAGCTTGCGCAGCGACTGCATCTGCCGGTGACGATGGATAAAGACGTTAACCATCTGATGTGGTGGGATTTACTTCAGCACGACACGCTGCCTGACGTCGCCGTCGGCCTGTATCTGGGCACCGGTCTGGGCAACAGTTTGTGGATTAACGGCGATTTTTATCACGGTGCGCACGGCGGTGCGGGCGAGCTCGGGCATATTCCGCTGGCAGGCAATCCGCTGCTGTGCCCTTGCGGAAAAACCGGCTGCGTCGAGACGCTGACGTCCGGCAACTGGCTCACCGGCTGGGCGCGGCAGCATGCGCCGCACACGCCGTTTGCTGACCTGTTTGTGTATCACGCCGGGCATGTGGATTTAACCGAATTTGTGGCACGACTGGCACGCACCGTCGCCAGTGAAATGAACATTCTGGATCCCGAATACTTAGTGCTGGGCGGCGGCGTGCTGGCGATGGAAAACTTCCCGCTGGCTGAACTCGAACAGCAATTACGCAGCCATTTACGCAGTCCGTATCCGGCGACGGGTCTGAAGATCCACTTCAGCGCCGTCACCGACGAAACCGGTTGCCGTGGCGCGTGTTTAGCCGCACAGCGCATTTTTCAGTCGCAGTCACGACCGTTTTCTTTCAGGAGAGAGGCATGAAAAAAGGCAAGGTATGCGTATTTGGTTCTTTCAACCTCGACATTGTCGCTGGCATGGCGCGTTTCCCCAAGCCGGGAGAATCCCTGATTGCGCGCAACAGCATGATGGGCGCGGGCGGAAAGGGCGCGAATCAGGCGGTTGCCGCCCTGCGCGCCGGTGCGCGGGTGCATTACATCGGGAAAGTCGGGCGTGATGATTTCGGCATGTTTGCCCGCCGCCACCTCGACAACGCCGGTTTCGACGCTGTCACGCTGTTTTCCACCAGCGAATGCCCGACCGGCAACGCGCTGATTTACGTCGCCGGTGCGGACGCGGAAAACATGATTGCGGTCGATCCTGGCGCCAATCTGACGGTCACCGACGAAGAGGTCGAACAATGCCGTCCGGCGGTAGCCGCTGCGGATATCCTGCTGACGCAGCTGGAAAATAATCTTCCGGCTATCGAAAAACTGATCAACATCGCCAGGGAAAACGGGACATACATTATCCTCAATCCCGCGCCGTTCCAGCCGGTTTCCGACCACCTGCTGGCGCAGGTCGATTTGCTCACGCCCAACGCCACTGAATGCACATTACTGACCGGCATTGAGGTTCACGATATTCCATCCGCTAAGTGCGCCGCCCTCGCGCTGCACGCTAAAGGCATTCAGGCACTGATCGTCACGCTCGGCACGCAGGGCGCACTGCTTTCCGTGAATGGCGAAACGCAAATCATCGCCGCCTGCCCGGCCACACCGGTCGATACCACCGGCGCTGGCGATGCTTTCAACGGCGCATTAGCCTCGCAGCTCGCCGCCGGTTCCACGCTTTCAGAAGCCGCGCAATTTGCCTCCGCCTACGCATCCGTTTGTGTGGAAAGAGCAGGGGCTGCGGCATCAATGCCGACCTATGAAGAAGCACGGGAAAGGATGGGTGTTGGTGTGGTTTGACTGGGTTTTCTTCAGCAAAAAAGAGCGTGCGCGACGTATAAGTAATAATTATAAGTCATTGTAATAAATGCAATTAAATGGATTTTAATGAGGTTTTTTGCTTGTGATTAAACAAGGCTGGAGTAAGTTAGCCATAACTTTTATAAGGAGATAGGAAAATGGCTATTCCAGCTTACCTGTGGCTAAAAGATGATGGCGGCGCCCTGATCAAGGGCGCGGTGGACGTTAAAGACAGAGAATACAGTATTGAAGTTAAAGGGTTTCATCATAACGTGATGATCCCAACGGACAGTGCCACCGGAAAAGTAACGGGTACACGGATGCATTCATCTATGCTTGTCGTGAAAGATTTTGATTCATCGAGCCCGTATCTCTTTAAGGCGGTTGCAACGGGCCAAAATCTCGAGTCCGCGGAAATTCGCTGGTACAAGATTAACGATGCCGGACAAGAAGTTGAATACTTCAATATGATGTTAGAAAAGGTTCGTATTGTTTCGATATCCCCAACGATGGGGGCTTCTGATAATCCAAATGATAATCACATGGAATCTGTTGAACTGCGGTATGAAAAAATTACGTGGAAACATAAAGACGGGAATATTATTTTCTCTGATGCATGGAACGACCGCCAGACGGCATAAATAAAAAAGGGGCCATTATGCCCCTTACTGATATAACCATTTCCCCGCTTTTGCTGATTCAATAATCATTCCCACCGTGAGCGGTTTATATTCTTTGCGCTGGAATTTTTTCCACAATAACCAAACAGGCCACTCTGGTTCGAAGTAATCATCGAGATTGAAGTTGTTGTGTCCGATGCCGTATCGAGTGAACAGGTCAACTAACATTTCTTCTAACTCTTCCTGAACAAAATTAAAGTGTTCCTGAAATGTCCATTCTTTACCGACGGGCTGTTTCCTGAAGCTATATTTCTCAGTTATGTAGTTTAGGATTTCGTTTTCATCGAACATCAGAAATAGGTCCATGGAATGCGGTCGTCAGGCCGCGCAATCAGATTATATTTATTCCGGGTTTCTTTTGCGACAATTGAAAAAACTATCATTGCCTGAACATATCCTACGTACGGAACATATCGCCCTACGGCTGTGCCGACCCTGATTGTCCATCGGGTTTTCCATATTCCTACGGGTGTTTCAACGGGCTCAATAAAATGCATATCCTTAAATATCCTGCGGGACATTTTAGACGCAACACTGGTACCCCATGATGACTTGCCTAATCCTTTCTTTTTAGGAATAAGCGGCCAGCCTGAAAGAATGGTGGCAGCGGTTTCAATCGCCAAACCTTCATGTTTTGAAAATTCTTCCAAAAATATTAACCAGAATAACTCCTGAGCCGATACATTTTCATGCCCATGATAAAAATACGTCCCGTTTAGCTCTTCTGTTGTATCCATTACCTATGTTCCCTGTTCGCATACGAGGTTCGCGATAGTAGCACTTAAAAATGGGCATTAAATTAGCAAGGCAGATAGGTTCAATTCTTCCTGACAGGGGGCGAGCAGGAGTCATTCCTGAGAGACGCCTTCCAATTATCAAAGTAACTTCCTGTAAATCCATACAGTCTGTTTCATTGGCAAAATCATCGGAATATAGTCCCCTCGCTGCGGCAAAATCCGTAGCCGGAATTAGCGTTCTGATCACATCTGTTGGCGGCATATGTAATAATGCTGTTCGCTTTGACTCACCCCAAATTATGGTGGTTCAGGCGGGGGCTTCTTAGGAAGCGCCGGTTTTCCGAGAGTGCCGGTAACGCTAACCCTGTCTGAGCTGCCACCCGATATTAGCGTTTCGAGTGGCCGAAATTAAATTCACTCTCGAGGTTTTAAAATGACAACAACCGAAACCCAATACCCTGAAAACTCCATCACCGCTTTTCGCACTTTGATTTCCGATATGGATCTCAGCAACTTCACCGAACCCCAGCTTTATGACCTTGGTGCGGTCGCCTCTGAATCTGCCGAAGGCCTTTGCCATGGTTTGCTCTGTCTGAGCGAAGGTCTGGAAAGCGGGGAGCTTTTGCCGCCGGCAGGTGTGGCGCAGGTGAGCGCGTACATCAAAGCTACGGCGCATGTTTTGCCTGCTTTGTTTGAGTTGTCGGAAAAAGCCGGGAACGCGCTGGCGAGGTCATGAGTTCAGGGGTAACGATTTTAAGGACGGCAATACGGCGGTCTTTTCATCCTATTTGTTCAGTAACATTCGCTCATTTTTCATTCAAATAACCATCACACTTCCGCCATGTAACTGACACATAGGCAGGACAGGATAGGCACCTTATTTCGCTGACCGGTATCCTGTAATGCGCCGCACGTTGTTTCCTTATCTTATTTTGCTGCCGACGCTGATTTTTCTGTTTCTGTTCACCTATTACCCTTTATTTCAGTCAGCGATGGACAGCCTGTTTGACAGCCGTCTGTCGTCGGACGCACCGCCGTTTGTCGGTCTGCAAAACTATCTGCGTCTGGTGCAGGATCCCGTTTTCTGGCGTGCACTGCTCAATAACCTGGCTTACATCCTGATGACCGTCGTGCCCGGTATCGTGCTGGCGCTGCTGCTGGCCGTTGCGCTGTGGGAAAACACTTCGCTCAACCGCTGGCTGCGTACCGCGTTTTTCTTTCCGATGATTATCCCGCTGGTCAGCGCAGCAACCCTGTGGCTGTTCATTTTTATGCCCGGCATGGGGCTGCTGGATTACACCCTGGCGAAAATGTTCGGGCCGATGAATAACAACTATCTCGGTATGAGCAACAGTGCGCTGATTGCCCTGAGCGTTATCGGTGTATGGAAATTTGCCGGGTATTACATGCTGTTTTTCCTCGCCGGATTGCAGTCGATTCCCGCTTCTGCCCGTGAAGCGGCGCTGATGGAAGGGGCGTCGCGCCCGCAGGTTTTCTTCTACGTCACCCTGCCGCTGCTGCGCCCGACCATCAGTTTTGTGGTCACTATTGCGCTGATTTATTCCATTACTCAGATCGACCACGTCGCCGTGATGACGCAGGGGGGCCCGAATAATGCCACCACCGTGCTGCTGTATTACATCCAGAGTCTCGCCAATGACACCCACGATTTAGGCAAGGCCTCGGCGGCGACTTTCCTCACGCTTGTGCTGTTGTTTGGTTTTTCGATGCTGAATCTGCGTGTGCTGGAAAAAGGAGCTCACTATGAGCGTTGAAACGTCTGAAGCGCCGGTGATGACCGGTAAAAAATCGCCGGCGGGTGCGCGTTCGCCGTCGATGTTATTGCGTGGTGCGCGTCGTTCGACATTGCCGGTTTTACTGCTGTGCGCGGCGTTTTTATGGATGGCACCGTTCCTGTGGATGCTGTCGTCGGCGTTCAGTGAAAGCAGTTTTTCGCCAGATATGGCCTCGTTACTGCCGCGCTTTCCGCTGACACTGCAAAACTTCCGTGAGGCATGGGACAGCGCTGACTGGCTGAGGCTTTACGCCAATACGATCTTCTTCTCCTTCGGCACGTTTCTGGTTCAGCTGGTGACCATCACCACCGCCGGTTATGTCTTCGCGTATCACGAATTTCGCGGCAAACAGACGCTGTTCTACCTGCTGCTCATCCAGCTGATGATCATGCCGGTCATCATGATGGTGCCGAACATGATGATCCTCAAACAGTTCGGGCTGCTCAACACACTGACCGGCGTGATGATGCCGTACTTCGCGTCGGCATTTGGCGTGTTCCTGATGCGTCAGGCGTTTCTCAGTATTCCCCGTGAAATCGAAGAAGCTGCTCTGATGGAAGGCTGCTGCTGGTGGCAGGTGGTGTTCCGCGTGCTGATCCCGATGTCATGGCCCGCCATTCTCGCCTTTGCGACCGTCAGCATTACCTATCACTGGAATGAATATTTATGGCCGCTGATGGTGCTTAACGATCCGGATAAACAGGTGCTGACCGTCGGGCTGGTGTCCTTTGCGATGGGCGCGGAATCGGGCGGCCAGTGGGGATTGATTACTGCCGGAACGCTGATGGTGTGCCTGCCACTGATGCTGGCGTTCATTATTTTTCAGAAACAGTTCCTGAAAAGCTTTGGCTTCTCGGGCATTAAATAAAGGAGTCATCCATGTTTTTAGCTCAGATTTCTGACATGCACTTTCGCAGCCATGGTCGCAAATTGTATGACTTTATCGATGTGAACGGCTGTAATGCCGAAGTGGTCAGCCAGCTGAATGCGCTGGAAGAACAACCGGATGCGGTGGTGATCACCGGCGATATCGTCAACTGTGGCCTGCCGCAGGAATATGAAGTTGCGCGCCGCACGCTGGGCAATCTGCGCTATCCGCTGTTTATTATTCCGGGCAATCACGATGACAAAGTGCAGTTTCTGGAAGCGCTGCATCCGCTGTGTCCGCAGCTAGGCACCGATCCGCAAAATATGCGTTATGCCATTGATGATTTCCCGATGCGTCTGCTGTTTGTGGATTCCAGCCTGGCCGGTGAATCAAAAGGGTTCCTGACGCTGGAAACGCTGGCGTGGCTGGAAGGTCAGCTGGAGCAGGGCGGCGGGAAACCGACGGCAGTGTTTATGCACCATCCGCCGGTGAAGGTCGGTTCGGCGCAAATGGACGCGATTTCCTGCGAAAACGGCGACCAGCTGCTGGCTCTGATTGACCGCTTCCCGTCGCTGGTTCGCGTGTTCTGCGGCCATACGCACCGCCTGATTTTCACCCAGTACAAACAGGCGATCATCACCACCATTCCCGGTACTGTGCATCAGGTGCCGTATTACCATCATAATCCCGCGCCGTTCTATAACCTCGAACCGGCGGCCTGCGTCATGCACCGTCTGGTGGATAACACCGGGCTGGTCAGTTATCTGCATCCGCTGTCGCAATATCCGGGGCCGTATCTTTACGATGCACAAATCAGTTGTCCGGTGGATGAGCAATGATGTCGGGTATTCGTCTGGAAAATATTACCAAACAGTTTGAAGGCAGCACGGCGGTGAATCATCTGTCGCTGGAGATTGCCGACGGCGAATTTCTGGTGCTGGTCGGGCCGTCAGGTTGTGGCAAAAGTACCCTGCTGCGTTTGCTGGCCGGTCTGGAAGAGGTCAGCGACGGGCGCATTATGCTCGACGGTAATGACATCTCCGGTTTGCCGCCCCGCGAACGTAATTTTTCGATGATATTTCAGAACTACGCGCTGTTCCCGCACATGACCGTTGAGCAGAACATCACGTTCGGTATGCGGATGCGCAACGAGCCGAAAGATCAGCACAAGGCGCGTGTCGATCGCGTGGCCGGATTATTGCAGCTGGAACCGTTGCTGAAGCGCAAACCGGGAAAATTGTCCGGCGGACAGCGTCAGCGCGTGGCGATGGCCCGCGCGATAGTGCGCGATCCGAAGCTTTCCTGATGGATGAACCGCTGTCGAACCTCGATGCGCGCCTGCGTACCGAAGTCCGCGATGGGATTATGCAGCTGCATCAGCAGCTGAAAACCAGCACCGTGTATGTCACGCACGATCAGATGGAAGCCATGACCATGGCGGACAGGATCGCCGTGCTGGATAAAGGCCATCTGCAACAAATTGGCGCGCCGGAAACGCTGTACGCGCATCCGGCTAACCTGTTTGTCGCCGGATTTATCGGCACACCGTCGATGAATCTTTTTCTGCTGCCGTGCGCCGCAGGCGTGCTGACAGTCGAAAATCAGCCGGTGCGTCTTCCGCAGACTGACCACGCGCAGGCGCTTACTGAAGTGTATCTGGGCATCAGACCCGAACACCTCAGCGACCGCCCGGTGGAAGGAGAAAGCCTGCAATTGCAGGCCACACTGACCTATCGCGAACTGCTCGGCGCGGAGTATTTGTGCCATGCCGAGAGTGCGATTGGAAAAATTCGTTACGTTCGTAAAAACCAGCTGCGGGAAAACGTCGGGGAGATCCCACAACCCGGCGACCGCATCACTTTGCATTTCTCTTTGCACGACCTTCATCTTTTTTCAGGCCAAAACCAGCAGAACCTGCACCGGGAGAATCACCATCATGCGTAAAGTTCACGCACTGACGCTCGCCATTGGCTTAATTGCCACAGGCAGCGCCTTCGCCAAAGAAAATATCGATTTCATGTTCCCTGCGCCGGTTGACGGCAAGCTGACCATGGAAATGACCCGCGTTATCAAAGAGTTCAACCAGTCACAAAATGATGTCGAAGTGCGCGGCATTTTTACCGGCAGTTACGACACCACCAAAGTGAAAGCGGAAGCGGCGGCGAAATCCGGCCAGCCACCGGCGCTGGTGATCATGTCTGCTAACTTCACGGCAGATCTGGCGATCAAAAATGAAATTCTGCCGATGGACGAACTGTTCAAATTCGGCGATCAGAAAGCCACGCCATTCCTGACGCAAAACTTCTGGCCCGCCATGCGCCAGAATGCGCAGGTGAACGGCGTGACGTATGCCATTCCGTTCCATAACTCGACGCCAATTTTGTATTACAACAAAACGATGTTCGCCCGGGCGGGTATTACCGCGCCACCGAAAGACTGGGATGAATTGCTGGCAGATTCGAAAAAGCTGACGGATTCGGCGAAAGGCCAGTGGGGCATCATGTTGCCATCGACTAACGATGACTACGGCGGCTGGATTTTATCCGCGCTGGTGCGTGCCAACGGCGGGCAGTATTACAACGCCGATTACCCGGGCGAAGTGTATTACGACAAACCGTCCACGCTGGGCGCATTGCACTTCTGGCAGAACCTGGTTTATCGCGACAAAGTGATGCCTTCAGGCGTGCTGAATTCCAAACAAATCAGCGCAGCGTTCTTCTCTGGCAAACTGGGTATGGCGATGCTGAGCACCGGCGCGCTGGGCTTTATGCGTGAAAACACCAAAGATTTCGAGCTGGGGGTGGCGATGATGCCTTCCAAAGTGCGTAACGCAGTGACCATCGGCGGAGCGAGTCTGGTGAGCTTTAAAGGGATTTCCGACGATCAGAAAAAAGCGGCATACCAGTTCATGCAATATCTGGTCAGTCCGAAAGTGAACGGTGCCTGGAGCCGATTTACCGGTTATTTTTCACCGCGTATGGCGTCTTATGACACGCCGGAAATGAAAGATTATCTGGCAAAAGACCCGCGTGCGTCGATTGCACTGGAGCAGCTGAAATACGCTTATCCGTGGTATGCGACCTATGAAACCGTGGCGGTTCGACAGGCAATGGAAAACCAGCTGGCAGCGTTGGTAAACGACGAAAAAGTGACACCGGAAGCGGCGGCGGTGCAGGCACAGAAAGATGCTGACACCATCATGAAACCGTATGTTGATTCGACGGCGCTGACGGTACCGAAGTAAATTTTTTAAACGTCCTCCCCTGTGAAGGGGAGGATTATATTACTTCAGCCAGCCCTGCTGATGGGCGTTATCCAGGTGGCCGCGGATATGCAGCCACAGTTCCGGGTGGATATCGGCGATAAAGGAATTACGCGCCAGAACCTGTTCCAGACGGATATTATTCTCCACCCAGCTCTGACCCTGATTATTCAGGTTCATGACCATCGGCATGACGCGGTCAATCACCAGCGCAAACCGCGCTTCCGGGGTTTCTCCGGCTTCGTACTCGTTCCACAAATCCAGAAATTGTGTGCTCAGCGGCGCAGGCAGTAATCCGAACAGGCGTTTGGCGGCGATCACTTCCTGATCGTGAACGGCGGCGCGGGCGGCGAGGTCATAAACGATGACGTCACCGGCGTCGATTTCGACGATGTCGTGGATTAGCGCGATGCGGATGACTTTATTGATATCCACGCCTTCCGGTGCGAAAGGTGCCAGTGACATGGCTGCCACGGCGAAATGCCAGCTGTGTTCCGCAGAGTTTTCCTGACGTTCGGTGCCCAGCACTTTTGTGCGGCGTTGCACGCTTTTCAGCTTGTCGATTTCCATCAGGAACTGAAAAACTTCGGTCATTGCGCCAAAATTCAGCGGGGAAGTTGCTACGGACATAGTCAAACCTTAGTCAAATTGACGGCATTATGAAGAGCATTATCAGAGATTTCCGGTACACCTTAATCGGTTGATGACAAAAAATCATGTTTTTGGGTGCGGAAAATGGCGCTGTCTTCAGAATGTCACACGGAGGAATTATAAACAAAGTGAATGAATTGAAGGGATTCCAGACAGAGGTAGAGTGAAATGATGATCCCGCTAAGAGACTGTTACATCGGGAAATACTCAATTTAGGCTTACAGGTGTACACTGGAATCATTCTCAGTTAATCTGCCTGTCGGCGTAATTTATAACCAGTGCCGGATTAACGTTATTTTATTGTTTTGCCTCGAGGGTTCTCATCGTATGGGTAAGTCATCACCACAGGGATATCCGTGGGCTGAAGAAATTGCTAACAGCCTGAGTCACGGCGTCGGGCTGGTGTTTGGGATTGTCGGCCTGGTCTTGTTACTGGTGCAGGCGAACAGCGTAAACGCCAGCGCAATGGCGATCACCAGTTATAGTTTGTACGGCGGCAGCATGATTTTGCTGTATCTGGCCTCCACGTTGTATCACGCCATTCCGCATCAGAAAGCCAAATACTGGCTGAAAAAACTCGATCACTGCGCGATTTATCTGCTGATTGCCGGAACTTACACGCCGTTCCTGTTGGTCGGGCTGAATTCTCCCCTGGCGAAAGGGCTGATGGCGGTCATCTGGGGCCTGGCGCTGTTTGGCGTAATTTTCAAACTGGCGTTTGCGCACCGTTTTGAAGTGCTTTCGCTGATCACCTACCTGACCATGGGCTGGCTGTCGCTGATTGTGATTTATCAACTGGCGACCAAATTGTCTCCTGGCGGTGTGACGTTACTGGCTGTGGGCGGCGTGGTGTACACGCTGGGCGTCATTTTCTATGCATCAAAACGCTTCCGTTTCGGTCACGCCATCTGGCACGGTTTTGTGCTGGGCGGCAGCGCCTGCCACTTTATGGCGATCTACTTCTACGTGTAGATAAAACGGCGAGTCAAACAAAAATGAAAGCGGAGTCTTGTGCTCCGCTTTTTTGTGCCTGCTATTCGCCTGACCACCACTGCACCAGCGACGGCACCGGGCGCAGATCGTAATGCGGTTCGCCCAGCAGATGGTTCAGGATTTTGGCCGAGCGCCACGCAGCCAGCGTCAACTGGCCTTCGGCGCTGCCGTGGCTGTGGATACCGGCATTCACCGCGTAAATCCGGTTCTGTTCCGGACCGTCCCAGCGCAGGTTGAAGTTGGGCAGCAACGGCAAATGTTGTTCGCGATCGTACGGAATTCTGTTGAGCATTGGCGCGAGATAATCCGGCAAACCGGGGCGATAACCCGTGGCGAGAATGACGATATCGCCGCTGAAATGTTCCTCGGATTTCTCCAGCCCGTGTTTCGCCTGCAAACTGAAATCCCCGGAAGCGTTGCGAACGATATGATCCAGCGCGCGGTGCGGCAGTAAACGCACGTTGCGCGGCTGATGCAACACGTCAAACCGGTGATACAGCTGCTTATAAATATCTTCCAGCGTGTGATAACTGATACCGTCGGAAGGCAGTTTCTGCGTTCTGATCTCCTGCTCACGCACGTCTTCGGGGAGCGTGTAGAAGTAATTCACATACTCGGGCGTGAAATATTCATTAGTGAAAATCGACTCATCCAGCGGCTGAAAATTCGGGCGTCGTGACAACCAGCTCAGTTCCGCGAATTCACCCCAGTGCCCGCCCAGGGCATTGAGAATAATGTCTGCGCCGCTCTGGCCACCGCCGACCACAATGACGCGTTTGCCGGTGAAATCTGGTTCGCGCAATTCAATTTCAGCCGCGTGGAAACAGTTTTCCCCCAGCGCCGCGCGTGCCGGTTTGGGGATCCACGGCGCATGGCCGGTGCCGAGGCAAATGTTGCGCGCGCGGTGCTCGCCTTTATCGCTCTGCACCACAAATTCCTGCTTTTTATCATCGAAATCAATACGCTCAATCGGCTCGGAAAAATGCAGACCGGGAATGCGGTCACACGCCCAGCGCAGATAATCTGAGAATTCATCGCGGCTGATGATCAGTTGTTCTGTCGCCAGAAAACGGTAAATCTTCTTCTGCTCAACCAGATAGTTGATAAAGGAGAATTCGCTGCGCGGTGCTACCGTCGTCACCAGATCCTGCAAAACGTAGGTCTGCATGGTGGCCGTTGGCAATAACATGCCGGGATGCCAGCTGAATTCCGGGTTGGCATCAAAAAAAGCCGTGTTAAGTTTCGCGGTATCCCTCGCCATGGCGGCCAGACTCAGATTAAACGGGCCGATGCCAATACCAATCAAATCCTTCGCGGGCATCTTTCTGTTCCTTATGTGTTTTAGAAAAGACAGTGAAGTGCTTTAAGCATAGGCCAGCCACCGCAAGCTGACATTTTTCTCGAAAATAGAAACAAAACTTCATAGACTCAGACACTTCGCCCGTTTCCAAAAGATGAACAAAAGGATCCGTTATGACCCGCCTGCGCCGTTTTAAACAAGTTGATGTGTTTACCGCTGAACCGCTGAAAGGCAATGCACTGGCCGTAATTCTGGATGCCGAAGGGCTGACCGACGCCGAAATGTTCGCCATGGCGCGCTGGACCAATCTTGCGGAAACCGCTTTTGTGCTTAAACCGGAATCGCCGGATGCCGATTACCGCGTCCGTATTTTTACCACCGACAAAGAGTTGCCGTTTGCCGGACATCCGACGCTGGGCACGGCGTACGCGCTGTTGCAAAGCGGCCTGAAGCCTAAAAATCCGGGGCATCTGATACAGGAATGCGGCGTCGGGTTGGTTCAGGTTAATCAGTTGTCCGAAGGCGGGCAGGCGTTTTCTGCACCGCCGGCGGTAATGAAACCGCTGGGGGCTGAACACAATGCGTTGCTGGAGACCGCGCTGCGCGGTGGCAAAATTCAGGCTGACGTCACGCCGGTGGCGGCTGACATGGGCATTATCTGGCTGGTGGTGCGCATGGAAAGCGCGCAGGATTGCCTGAATATCACGGCTGACGCAGCGGCCATCAGCGAGCTGCAAACGCGCCTCGGCGTGAACGGCATTGCGGTTTACGGTTTGCACGATAAAAACGGCCCGGCAGATTATGAAGTGCGGGCGCTGATCGACGAAGACGGCGTGCTGAAAGAAGATCCGGTCACGGGCAGCGCGAATGCCTGTCTGGCGCGGGTTTTGAAAGCCGGGGGATTCCCGGACGGTGCGCATATGGCCGAAAGTTACCGCGTCCGTCAGGGCACAAAACTTCAGCGAGATGGCCGTGTGACAGTCACTTTCGTGGACGGCGAACCGTGGATTGGCGGCGATACCTGCACGCTGATCGACGGCACGTTAGATCTCTGATCAGCGCGGCGTCAGCCCTTGTTGCGCCGTCTGTAACAGATGAATAAACGCCTGCCTATACGGCGTGGCATTGAGGTTATGGCGGTGCAGCAGCCAGGTGCGGTTCTTCACCGTCGTGCCATCGACGCTGACAGGCCGCCGGTAAAAATGCTCCGGCAGCGGTAAATATGTGGCGACAATCGCGTAGCCCAGCCCGTGCTCCACCATTGCCATACACACTTCGAGCTTATCGACTTCCATCGTGATGTTCGGCGCGTGCGAGAAATTGGCATTCCACCAGCGTTCAATCAGCTGCGTGACGTGCGCGCCGTGATGGATTTTTATCTGCGGCATGTGCGGAAGCAGCGCAAAATCAAAATCCTGACTGTTCACCAGCACATAGTCATCTTCTTCAATCAGGTGCTTACCTTCCTTCCAGTTAAAATCATCTTTCACCAGCGCCATATCAATCTCGCCGCGCAGCAGCTTTTGAATAATATCCTCGCTGAATCCGCTCATCAGGCTGACGCGGATCCCCGGATGCGTCTGGCGAAACTGGCTCAGCAAAGGCGGCAGACGATATGCCGCGTAATTGCTGGAAACGCCGAGCGAGATTTCCCCTTGTTGCGCCTGATCCAGGCTGTGCAGATTGAGTTTCAGTTGTTGTAAATCGCTGAGTACGGTCACCGCGTGCTGCGCGAGATATTCCCCCTGCGCGCTGAAAACCAGCCCCTTTTGCCCTTCTTCAAATAAACGGATAGCCAGTTTGCGTTCGATCTGACGCAGGCGATAACTCAGGGCGGGCTGCGAGGTGTAAAGCTGCTCCGCCGCGCGGGTAATATTTTTATGCTGATATACGGCGCGCAAAATCAGCCAGTCTTTTTCGTTCATGGATTTCCCCGGAGTACTGCCCGCAAAGTCGAATACCATAAAATAATTTTTGCGTAAAAAGGGCAACAGATAAAAAGGCTCAATTTGACCAAAATCCCTAAAAGCCCTATTTCTGGAAGGCATAGAGGCAAAACAACGCAACGGCCAATTCACGCTGTCAGAAAATAATTTTTGGCTTTGCACCATCGCAGGGAATAAAACATGTCGGTTTGCACTACAGAAGAACAAAAGGCCCAGATTATCGCTGCCGTCGATTTACTGGCGGCTCAGGCGACGGAACTGGCGATGAACATTCATGCCAATCCGGAGCTCAGTTTTGAAGAAGTGAATTCTGCGGCGGCGCTAATTGCGCCCCTGCGTGCGGCAGGTTTTGAGATTGAAGAAGAACTGGGCGGCTTGCCGACGGCATTCCGCGCCACTTATGACAGTGGTAAACCGGGGCCGGTGATTGCGTTACTGGCCGAATATGACGCGCTGGTCAATCTGGGCCATGCCTGCGGACATAACCTGATCGGCACGGCTTCCGTGACGGCAGCGCTGGCGCTGAAACAGGTTTCGCAGTTTCTGACGGGCAGGCTGGAAGTGATCGGCACACCGGCGGAAGAGGAAGGCGGCGGCAAAATTATCCTCAGCGACAAAGGCATTTTTGACGATGCCGATGCGGTGATGATGTTCCATCCACGCGATAAAACCATGGTGGTGCGCGGCGGGCTGGCGTGTGTCGATGCCGTCTTTAAATTTCATGGTAAAGCGGCGCATGCGGCGTCCGCGCCGCAAAACGGTATCAGCGCGCTGGATGCGGTCATCCACACTTTCAACGGGATCAACGCGTTACGTCAGCTTTTCACCGACGATGTGCGCGTTCACGGCATCATCACCGACGGCGGCAGCGCCACCAATATCGTTCCGGCCTACAGCGAAGCAAAATTCCTGATGCGCGCCGACACCGTGAAAGGGCTGGCCGCCGTGAAGCAAAAAGTCTTCGATGCGGCACGCGGCGCAGCGCTGATGACCGGCGCGCGGCTGGAAATCGAAGAAGGGCTGACCTATGCCGAACGCAACAACAACCTCACGCTGGCCGGATTCTTCCAGCAAAATCTGGAAGCAATCGGTGTTGAGGTCGTCCCGCCTCCGCTGAAAGGCGGCATCGGTTCCTCCGATATCGGCAACGTCAGCCAGATAACGGCGGCAATCCACCCGTATATCCGTATCGGCGATGTCCTTCCTCACACGCCGGAATTCGCGGTTGCTGCCGGTTCAGAAGCCGGGTTGCAGGGCATGTTACAGGCCGCCAAAGCGCTGGCGATGACGGCTCTCGATTTATGTCAGGACGACACAAAGCTCCGCGCAGTCAGAGAAGAATTTTCAAACTGGCAGTCAAAACAATAACTTTGGGAAGAGAGGACAGAATAATGATGAAAAAAACACTGGCGGCTGCCGTTCTGGCACTGACCTTTGGCAGCGCGATGGCTCACGCTGACGGTGAAACCCTGCGCGTCGCCGCCGACATGGGCTATCCGCCATTCCAGTACCGTGACGCCAGCGGGACGCCGACCGGTTTTGAAATTGATATCACCAACGCCATCTGCGACGTGATGAAAGTGAAATGCGAGTTCGTGGTCAGCAGTTTTGACGCCGAAATTCCTTCCCTGCTTGCCAAAAAAGTCGATTTTATTTCGCCACAGGGTGCGACAGAAAAACGTCGTAAAGTGATCGACTTCAGTGATTTCGTGTATCACATTCCGACCAGGCTGGTGGTGGCAAAAGGCAGCCCGCTGATGCCGACGCCGGAATCGTTGCAGGGTAAACGCATTGCGGTTCAGCAGGGATCGATTCAGGAAATGTACGCCAATACCTTCTGGCAGCCGAAAGGCGTCGATGTGGTGGCTTATGCCGATCAGGATACGATCTATCAGGATTTGGTCGCCGGGCGTTTAGACGGCGCGCTCAGCCCGGCGGTCGCCGTTACCTTCGGTTTCCTCAATAAGCCGGAAGGTAAAAACTTCGAACTGACCGGCCCGGAAGTGCGTGACGACAAAATATTTAGCGTCGGCTCCTCCTACGGCGTGCGCAAAGACGACGCCAAAATCAAAGCGTTGCTCAACGACGGGCTGGCAAAAATTAAGGCTGACGGCACCTGGGAGAAGATCAAGGTGAAATATTTCGGCCCGCTGGACATGTCCGTTCATCAGCAAGGGAAAGCCCAATAATGCCTCTGCGTCCGCCGGTTCGTGAACATTTACTGCCGCTGATGGACGGCCTGTTGCACGAGTTTTCCTCGCTGCACAGGCTTTCCGGTTGTGATGATGCTGAACTGGCGGCGCATCGGATGGTGTCGTTATTGCAGGAACAGGGGCTGGATGCGCGCCTGATGCATTGCCCGTTGTATCTCAGTGATCCGCTGGCCGGCAGCCTGGAATTGTCCGGCAAACCCGGCTGGCGCTGTGAAGCGAAAACCCGTTCATTTTCTGCGCATTGCCCGCAGGGCGTGGAAGGGCTGGCTTTTTATGACGCAGAAGCCTGCGCGCCGCGTAGCGATCTACAGTGGAAAGCGTGGGCGCAGAACGTAAAAGGCAAAATCGTGATCGCCGGTCAGGGCTTTGAAGATTACGTGCAACGGCTGTGTGCCGCCGGTGCGCTCGGGCTGATCCATATCTGGGGTTCTGCGGAATCCGCACTGCATGAAGAAACTGTCGGGCCGGTTTGGGGCACGCCGGAGCCGGATGATTTTTTGCGTTATCCGCGCCTGCCGGTGATTTCAGTCAATCAGCAGGGCGGCCAGCGGCTGCTGGCAGAGCTTCAGAATAACCCGAGGATGACCGTGAAAATGGCCACACAGCTGAATTATCACGTCGCCGAATGCAGCATGTCGGTGGTGGATATTCCCGGCAGCAGCCCGGAGTTTGTATTGCTGTCTTCCCACTACGATTCCTGGCATGAGGGCGTGACAGATAACGCGACCGGCAATGCGTTGTGTCTGGCGATGGCGATCCATTTTTATCAGCAGCGCGAGACGTTGTTGCGCGGGCTGCGGATTATCTGGTGGCCGGGGCATTCCAATGCCCGTTATGGCGGCTCGACGTGGTACGCCGACCGTTACCGCCAGCAGCTGAAACAACATTGTGTGGCGCATATCAACGTGGATTCGCCGGGATGTCTGGACGCCGTCAATGTGGTGCTGAATGCCAGCGGTTCTGAATCGCATGCGTTCTTAAACGCCGCCGTTGAAGCCGTGACCGGCGAACCGTCGCTGCGCATTACCGCACTGGGAAAAGGCGGCGACCAGTCATTCTGGGGCTGCGGTTTACCGCTGCATTTTGCCTTCCGCGAAGTGCCTCAGGAAAAAACGACGCAGTCACCGGGCAGCGGTGGCGGCTGGTGGTGGCACACGGAAGCGGACACTTACGATAAGGTGGACCTGAATATTCTCTGGCGCGATACGCAAATTCACGCGCACTGGCTGGAAGTTTTACTGACGCAGCCCGTGCTGCCGCTGGATCCGCTGGCGTATCTTGACAGTTTGCAGCACTCCCTCACGCAGCTGATCGCGGTTATTTCACCGGAATTCGACCTCGCGACGGTGGCTGAAAAACTCAGGCAATTGCAACCTGAACTGGAGAAACTGACGACACGCTGGATGGCGGATCCGCTCGTCTGGCAGCCGCAGTTAAAGCGTGTCATCGCGGATTTACATCGCCTGCGTTACAGCTCGGTTGATGATTTTCACTATGATCTGAGTTATCGCGGCGGCGCGTTTCCCGGCTTTCAGGAGCTGGCGTCAGCCCGCGAAAATACGTCGCCCGAGATGTGGCTGATGATGACCACGCGCTTCTGGCGCCAGCGGGATCGCGCATTGGCGCTGATTGAAAACGCAGACGCTATTTGTCGCTCATAACGAGCAGATAGCGACAAGGCTGCGAACCTGGATTAGTGAATGTGATAGGCAAATCGACGCCAAACGTCAGGGCATCACCGGTGGCCATCGCGTAGTTTTCATCCCCGTAACGGATATCCAGCGTGCCTTCTACCATCCACAGGCGCTGCTTGTAAGCCTGCTGATGCCAGCCGGGATAGCTGACGCGCGCTCCGGCTGGAAGGGTAATTTCCACCAGTTCGGGCGCACCATTTTCTTCATGCGCGGTCACCTGGCGGCGCAGATAACCAATATCCGGATCCTGCCAGACTTCCTGATTCGCCTGCGGGCGCAGCGGGGCGGGCTGCGGGTTTTCTTCTGAGAGCAACTGTGCCAGCGACACGCCGAGGCTGGCCGCCAGACGCCCCAGAAGGCTGGCGCTCGGGCTGCTGTCCTGCCGTTCAATTTTCGAAATCATCGCTTTACTGACCCCGGAATTGTTTGCCAACTGTTCGAGGCTCAGCCCCTGAGTTTTTCGTAATGATTGCAGACGTGTAGCGATCAACTGGTCGATTGACATATCAGGCGTTCCGTTGTTTACTTTTGTGGAATTTAATCCACTATAGTGGAAATTAAACCATAACGGAAGCGAAGGGGAACATCTGATGAAACTGATTGCCTGTAATGAACATCAGCACGCGGTGCCGATTTTGGATATTTTTAATGATGCCATTATGACTTCAACGGCTTTATATGATTATAAACCGCGCCATATCGACAGTATGACCTCATGGTTTGCCACTAAACTGATCAATAATTTCCCGGTTATTGGCCTCGAGGATGAAGAAGGGACGTTGCTGGGATTCGCCAGTTACGGCACGTTTCGCGCGTGGCCAGCGTATAAATATTCGGTCGAACACTCTATTTATATTCACAAAAGTCATCGTGGAAAAGGGCTGGGAAAAGTGTTGCTCAATGCACTCATTGACGCGGCACGCGAGCGCGATGTCCATACACTGATTGGTGCGATCGACGCGGCAAACGGTGGCAGCATTGCGTTGCATGAGAAGAACGGATTTACCCACACAGGAACGATTAAACAGGCCGCCTGGAAATTTGACCGCTGGCTGGATCTGGCCTTTTATCAGTTGATCCTTGATACGCCTTCAGCGCCGTTTGGAGGCTGAAAACGGCGGGTTGAATGAGAAAGCAAGCGCCGGAGGGCGCACGGTGATTTCAGGGCATAAGCTGTGAATCATCCAGTCGGGAAATGTGAGGCAGACCATGTCAGCTAAAGCGCAAGTTCGTCACGAAGCGTTATCGGGAAGTGCGGAAAGTCATCAGGCGCAGGATCCGCGCTGGCAGGCGGTTGTCAGTTGCGATGCGAAGGCCGACGGCCAGTTTGTGTATGCGGTAAAAACCACCGGTATTTACTGCGCGCCTTCCTGTCCATCACGCCAGCCAAATCCGCAAAATATTGAATTCTACGACAATGCCGAAGCTGCCGAACAGGCCGGTTTCCGCCCGTGCAAACGCTGCCGTCAGGGGCTTATTTCACTGGCGCAGTTTCACGCTCAGCGCGTGGCACAGGCATGCCGGCTGCTTGAACAGTCAACCGAAATGCTCACGCTGAACCAGCTGTCGGCAGAAGTCGGCATCAGCGCTTACCATTTTCATCGTATTTTCAAAGCCCAAACCGGTGTGACGCCAAAAGAATATCAGCAGGCGCAGCGCACGCGCCGCGTTCGTGAAAAGCTGGCCGATGCGGCGACAGTGACCGAAGCGGTTCACTCCGCCGGGTATTCATCCGATGGCCGGTTTTATGAAACGTCGGGCACAGTGCTGGGCATGACGCCGCAGTCATTCCGTGCCGGTGGCCGTGATGTTCGCGTGTGGTTTGCCATCGGGCATTCTTCGCTGGGCGAGATTCTAGTGGCTGAAAGCCAGCGTGGAATTTGCGCCATTTTGCTGGGCGATGATCCGGAAAAGTTGATCGCTGAATTGCAAAACAGTTTTCCGCAGGCTGAACTAGTGGGAGGCGATCCTGATTTTGAGCAGCGTATTGCCGTGATCGTCGGCTTTGTCGAACAGCCGCAAATCGGGTTGGATTTGCCACTGGATATTCGCGGTACGGCTTTTCAGCAGCGCGTCTGGCAGGCATTGCGCGATATTCCAGCCGGAACGACTGCCAGCTACGCTGATATCGCCCGCAAAATTGGCTCGCCAAAATCCGTTCGCGCCGTTGCCGGTGCCTGTGCGGCGAACCTGCTGGCCGTTGCCATTCCCTGCCATCGCGTCGTGAAAACAGACGGGAATATTTCCGGCTACCGCTGGGGCGTGGAAAGAAAGCGTTCATTGTTAGCTCGGGAAGAAAAAGCCTGACTATACTCAGCTGACTTTTCTGCCACCGGATTTTTTGATGACGAGGGACGCCGTGCCTGCTTTTTCTTTGCGCGAAGCTGCGCCAGAAGATATTGATGAACTCGCCAGATTGCACGTCGCTATCTGGCGTGAAACCTACTGCAAACTGGCCCCGGCGGAGGCATTCGCTGCGCTGGATGTGCAACGTCGTAAAGCTTTCTGGCAGGATAAGTTTGATCATCCCGCTGTGGGGCAGGGTATTTTTCTGGCAGAAGTAAACGGAAAACTGGCCGGTTTTTGCCTTGCCTCGGCGTCATCTAACCCTGATTTTGGCGAGATGGCCGAAATCAAATTCCTGTATGTTTCCGGCGATTTTAAACGTCAGGGCCTCGGTAAACGGTTAATCAGTAAAGCGGCTCAGCATCTTATTACCGCGGGATATCGCAGCGTCGGGCTGGGCGTAGTGGAAGGCAACGAACCGGCAATCCGTTTTTACAGTGCGCTGGGTGGCCGCGAAGCGGGGCGGTATACCGACTTGGGGCCGCTCTGGCGTTCGCGAAATATCATTTATGCGTGGCCGGACATTACGTTGCTGTCTGCCGTGTAAATTCGCTAAGCAAAGAAAGTGCCCGCGTCAGTGAATTCCGCGGGCTATGTTTTTATTTACGTAGTTCTTCCAGACGCTGCTTCTGCTGACCTTCAGCAGAGAAGTTATCGGCGCTCAGCCAGCGGTCAAATGCCGTTTTAGATTCTGGCCATTCGCTGTCGATGACTGAATACCAGCAGGTATCACGGTTGTGGCTTCGCAGGACGATAGCCTGACGGAATGTACCTTCGTACTGAAAACCAAAGCGTAATGCTGCCTGTTTAGACGGTTCATTCAGGCTGTGGCATTTCCATTCGCAGCGGCGGTATTTCAGCGTATCGAACAGATAACGTTGCAGCAGATAAATCGCTTCCGTGCCGAAACGCGTGCGTTTCATCAGCGGTGACCAGTTTACCCAACCAATTTCCGCAACACCGTTCACCGGGTCGATGCGCATCAGCGATACGCTGCCAACGGCACGGCCTGTAGCGTTATCCACAACGGCGAAAAACAACGGATCTTCACTTTTGACCTGCTGCGAAATAAACAGATCGCATTCAGCCTGCGTTGCCGGACGGTCAACAGAAAGATAGGTCCAGTCACTGCCGTTATCAATGCTGTGCCAGGCGTTAAACAGATCCTGGCTGTGGAGTTCGCAACTCAGTGGCTCAAGGCGACACCAGGTGCCGTTAAGCTGAACGCGTGACGGACGTTCACGAGGCTGCCAGTCGGGAAGGGCGTCGCCCACGGGCTGGCCAAAGTGGTTGAGGGTTGTCATCATCTTTTCCATTTCACTATCAGAGAGCTTTCCATAAAATCAGAATGGTGATTGGGCTGCAACCGGTGAGATGCCAAAGAGTTGAAAAGCGGAGAAAAAACCTCCGCTTTAAATTCATTAAGGCGGTAAACCTCATGCTGGTTATAAACCTATTCCCCGTTATAAACGGCCAGCGCTGCCACAGACTTTTATCTTTTCCTCCACTACTTTTTGCATAGCCAGCTTTCCGGGAACGATATATTTGCGCGGATCGTTCGCGTCAGGATGCGCTGTAAAATAGTCTTTCACTGCATCGGCAAAGGCAATTTTCAACTCTGTCGCCACATTGACTTTGCAGATCCCCAGCGCAATCGCCTCATGGATCATGTCATCCGGGATCCCGGACGCGCCGTGCAACACCAGGGGAATATCGACCCGTTGACGAATTTGCTCCAGACGGCGGAAATCCAGTTTGGGCGTGCCCAGATATAAGCCGTGTGCTGAACCAATGGCGACCGCCAGCGAATCGATACGGGTGGATTCCACAAAGTGCCTGGCGACAACCGGATCAGTAAAGAAGCTGTCGCCTTCCTCAACGACCAGATCATCCTCCTGCCCGCCAAGCCGCCCGAGTTCGGCCTCTACGCTCGCGTCAAAGGCATGGCATAAACGCACCGCATCGCGCACCTTTTCAATGTTTTCTGCCAGCGGAAAATGTGAGGCGTCGATCATGACGGATCGGATCCCCGAGCGGACTTTCGTCCCGATGTCTTCCAGTTCCTCATGATGATCAAGATGCAGTGCCAGCGGAATACGGTTTTTCCGTGCCGCTTCCTGACATATCGAAATCAGGTACCGGGTTCCCGCATAGCTGAATGTGCCGGGCGTTCCGGCGAGTATCACCGGAGAGCTCATCGCGGCCGCCGTTTCGGCCACAACCTGTATCGTTTCCATATTGTGGATATTGAATGCCGGAACCGCATAACCTTCGCGCTGTGCCGCCAGCAGCATTTCTCTGTTTGAGATCAGATACATGAATTTAGCTCCTTGTTAAATCTAGCAGGATTTTGCCCGCCATAGGTTTTCCTTTCAGGGCGGTAACTTCTTTGGCAAATTCCTTCGGGTCACCAAGACAGCCAATGAGTGGTGTCAGATTTATTTTCTGTTCCGCGAAAAGCTGCGTTGCCAGCTGCCATTCACTGCCGGGCCAGGGCGCGGAATAATTCATCCAGCTGCCGAGTAACGTCAGCTCTTTACGCAAGATATGGCTGAAGGTTGCCACATTCAGGGTCAGATCTTTATGCAGCGTACCGACCAGCGCGACCTGCGCTTTCGGGCCCGCAATGTCGAGAGCCATCGCGACGGTTTGCGGCGTACCAGCGGTTTCGATAATCAGCTGATTAAAACGACGCTCCTGACTTTGCTGGCGGATTTCGTCAGCGTTCAGCATGGCGCTGTTGAAGCTATGGCTTGCACCGGTTTCCAGAGCAAGCGCCAGCCGCTGAGGGTTGATGTCTATGGCGGTCACGGAACGCGCACCCAGGGCGCTTGCGGCCTGAATGACCAACTGACCGATCGTCCCCGCACCAATCACGACGACTTCTTTGCCTTCACAACCACCGGCCAGTTTCAGTGCGTGTAAACCTACGGTGATCGGTTCCAGAAATGCGCCCTGCAACAGAGAAGCGTTTTCCGGCAGCCGGAAGAGATTTTTTCTCGGCGCGACCACATATTCCGCATGGCCGCCATCGCGGCGGGAGCCGATAAACTGGTAGTGCTTACATTGTGAGTAGGCTTCTTTCTTGCATTCTTCACACTGGAAGCAGGGGAGAAGAGGAACGCACGCCACAGCATCACCTTCCTGTAAATCATGAACTTCGCCACCTGTACTGACCACGTAACCACTGAATTCATGGCCGAGCGTGATCGGATAATAATGCGAAGAGTTGGCGAAAATACGCGGAATATCAGAGCCGCACAGGCCGGAATACGCAACGCGAACTAACACATCATCGGGCGCGCTTAATACAGGATTTGCTTTTTCCTCGACGGTAATTGTTCCGCCCTGATGTACAACTACAGATTGCATCATTGTTTCCTTAAGGCGGAGGTAACTCTCCGCCTGGATGAGGGTTAAGCGCTGGCCAGTGCAGCCGCTGCCAGTTTTTCAGCCCGGGTAAAATTACGGGCGCGTCGCCATGTGAGGAATACACCCACGGCGTAAATGATGCCGATGATGCTGAGCCCCGCGATGTTTTTCAGCGTACAAAGTTGGATCAGAAGATAGGTAATCGGAGAACCGCCCTGATCCATGGATGCCACCCGGCCACCGGCCGTGAGAGCACCGGCATTTGCCGCGAGCTGAGTGTGCAAGTCGATGGTCTGCGTCGCAATCCAGAGGGTAATACTCATGATGATGCAGCCCGAAATCAGCGTGCGGAACAGGTTCCCCTGATGCACGGCAACAGCAATCGCCACAAAGAAACCGATAGTTGCCAGATCCCCAAACGGCAGAACCTGATTTCCCGGTACCAGCACCGCAATCAAAATCGTTAATGGAATAAAGATCAGGCTGGCGGATACGACGGCGGTATGGCCGAGCAAAAGCGCAGGATCCAGACCAATCAGGAATTCCTGTCCACCGAAACGGGCTTGCAGTCGTGTACGGGCATGGCGGGCAATAGGTGTTAACCCATCCATGATCGGTTTAATCACCCGCGGCATCAGCAGCATGACGGCAGCCGTTTTGACGGCCAGCTGCAATACGCCTTTGATGTCATATCCGGCGAGATAACCAATAATCAGACCCATCACAAAACCCACGGTGACGGGTTCTCCGAACGGGCCAAAGCGTTTCTGAACATCGTCGGCGCTGAAGTGGATTTTGTTCAGACCCGGGATTTTCTCAATAAGGGTATCGACCAGCACGGCAATCGGGCCAAGATAAGCCGAGGAGCCGTGCGGGATTGCGATGCCTTCAAGGTTGAAGAAATCGCGGGTATCTTTCGCAAACCAGTCGCCCAGTTTGTAGATGAACGCCGCGTGAACCACGACGCCCATGATCCCCAGCCAGTATGATCCGGTTGCCAGATGCAGCATGGCGCCGGTGAATGTCATGTGCCAGATGTTCCAGATATCGACGTTGACGACGCGTGTCATGCGGGTCAGCAGCATCACGATATTCACCCCGATAGCAATCGGAATGGCAACCAGCGCAATCTGGGAAGCCCAGGTCATCGGTGATGAACCCGGCCAGCCAATATCCACCACTTGCAGGTTGATTTCAAAATGCTCGGCCATCGCTTTTGCCGCAGGTCCGATGGAATCGAGCATAAGGCCAATGACCAGACCGATCCCGACGAAGCCGATGCCAATGTGAATGGCTGATTTAAATGAGTCCCCCAGTTTCATGCCCAATATCAGGGAGAAAATGATGATGACACCGGGCAACATGACTGTCGGCCCGAGGTCGAGGATGTAGCGCATTATTTCGGTAAACATGGCTTACTCCTGCAACAGGGTCAGTATTTGCTCACGCAACGCATCCATGCCGACGCCAGAAATGAACGGCATCCCATGTACCAGCGGAATTGTGCCGAACTTGCGGTCAACTCTGGCCGTGGTGCAAATCAGATGCGCACCGTCCATGTAGGTTTCGATCTCAGTGACGCGGCACTGGACGAGATCCACTTCAATATTGTGTGCCGCGCATAACTCTTTGATTTCCTCTGCTGCCAGAGTGGAAGTGGCAACGGCTCCGCCACAGGCGACAATGATTTTTCGCTTCACGGTAAGGCTCCTTGATGCTTTGTTTTAATGTTTTTAAGTAAGGTGTAGAGGAGATGCTTCTGTTGCTAACGGCTTCAGATATAAACGGGAGAAATTTTCTCTTCAGCCGGTAAGAAAACCTGTTGCTCAAAGAGGGATGCCAGCTGATTTTCTGGCGCAGTAAGCAGTTTTTCTAAAAATTCCGGCTTCTGTAGTTGACTGAAAAGTTGACGTAACAAGCTCAGCTGTTCTGACGGATGTGTGACGATAAGCGCCACTATCAGAGACGCAGAAACGGTGCCTTCATCATCAGCCTGAAAGAATTCAACGGGAGCATTCGGGCGAATCAGGTAGATAGCCGGGCTCCGGGCATGGCTGGCTTCGCAGTGCGGAATAGCGACTGCATGCTCTTCAAGCTGAATGCCCGTCGGGAATTCAGCCTCGCGATTCAGAAGCGCCCGCGGGTAGGTGCTTTCAACCACACCGGCTTTGACCATGCTTTCTCCGATGTGGGCCAGCGCTTCGCGATGATCTGTAAAGGCAATATTTGTTTTGACGAAGATTTCGCAGTTAAGCATTGCAGCGGGCCTCCGCGCTGACGGGCTGCAGGGAACAGCCGTAATGGTAGGCGCGCAGAACGTCCTGAATTTTATCGATAATCAGTTCGTGAGGATCGCTGGTCAGTTTATTCGCCATCACCCGTTCAAATTGCGCAGGAAGATATTGGCTCAACAGGCCCAGCGGGATTTCTACTGATTTTAAATTGGCGACCAGCGCTTCCATAGCCCGGTTGATGCGGGCATTGGGCCAGTAATAACGAATGCGATCTGAAAGGCTGAAATGCAGGTCGATCAGCGAAAGGCTGAATGTCGGGTTGTAGTATTTTTTCCAGTAAACCGGTTCGTCCAGCATGACACCGTCGATCACGGTCAGTATCTGGCTGCGGGATTCGGGGGCGATCAGCACCTGTTCGATATTCGCCAGAGCAAAAACGGCTTCACGAAGGGCAAAGGTTAACGCAGGCCCGACTTTAAGAATGGCAAAGTGATCCTTAACCAGATGACGATAGGATTCTCGGGTTTGGTAATCGGTTGAATGTGCTTCATAAACCAGTGGAGTCGTTGTTATATAAGCCGATAATCCTTCAGCGAGTTTCGGCTGATAGTGGATCACACGGCTATGATCAAACTCTACACCTGGCTGCACAACAACGGCGATGATCCGCTCAATTGCCGCCTCAAGCCCCATTTCCCTGAAAGCCTGATGATGCATTTCGAGCGTAGCTTGCGCGTCTTTCGACTCGGTCACATGAACGTGCTGAATAGCAGAAGCTTCTCCGCCAGGGACCGGAACTTCGGTGCCAATGACGTAGGTCAACGAGCATTTTTGCAGGGGGGTTGCAACACGTTCGGCCACCTGACATAAACGCGCTGCACGCTGAGCGACAACGAAAGGATCAAGCGGAACCGGATCGTCTTTGCATGACATTGAGGCGTCCAGATGGATCTTGCTGAAACCTGCTTCAACATATTGCGCTATCAGCACCTCTGCCTTAGACATTGCACTTTCAGCATCCTCATTTTGCCAGCAGTTTGGCCCCAGGTGGTCCCCTCCCAGAATGAGTCGCTGCACCGGGAATCCGACTTTTTCCGCAATCGCGAGAACGAAATCGCGAAAATCGATCGGCAGCATTCCTGTATAGCCACCAAACTGGTTCACCTGATTAGAGGTGGCTTCGATCAACACTTTACGATCGGTGCGGAGATCTTCCCGCAAGGCGGCCTCGATCACCAATGGATGTGCAGAGCAGACAGAACAAATCCCGGTACTTTCGCCTTGCTTATGTTTTTCGATAATATCTTTCATTTTGGCCTCCGTTTGTTTTCGAAGATACTCATATCATTTCGAAAGCCAAACAATAGCGTTTTACAGAATTCGTGACAGCGATCGAAATATTTCGTAAGATTGTTGCATTCGTTTTCTTTCGTCTTCCGGAGCGTGCCGTAATATGAAAGCAATCAAAGCCTGGCGGGCAAGGTGATATCACGTTTCACAATGTCGGTATTTTTTCTCCTCTTAATGACGCCTTTTGTTTACACTGTCCGCAATACAGTCTTTCGGATCCTTAATCATGAATACTTATGATAGACGTAACAAAATCATTGATTTAGTGAATCAAAACGGCACCGTCATGGTCGCCGAGCTTTCGAGTTCTTTCGACGTTTCTGAAGTAACAATCCGTTCTGACTTGGGTCTACTGGAACAAAAGGGCGCTCTGACGCGTTTTCATGGCGGCGCGGCGAAACGCGACGCTTCGATGGCCGATCTGACGGGATTGCCGCAAGATGAAATGGTGCTTGAAGAACGTTATTTGCAGGCCAGTGATCCTAAAAAACGTATAGCTCAGGCTGCGGCAGGATTGGTAAAACCCGGAGATACCGTCATTCTCGACAGTGGCAGCACAACCATGTTGCTGGCGGAAGAGCTGGTAAAATCAGGCGACATCACCGTTATCACGAACAATCTGCCAGCTGCGTTTGTTTTATCTGAAAACCCCGATATCACGCTGGTGGTCTGTGGTGGAACGTTGCGGCATAAAACACGCTCTTTGCATGGAAACATTACGGAATATGCCTTGCAGGGAATCGTCGCCAATCTGATGTTTGTGGGCGCGGACGGTCTGGACGCCGCAACAGGCATCACCACATTTAATGAGGGCTACAGCATCAGCGGCATTATGGCTGCCGCTGCTCAGCGGGTTGTCGTTGTCACTGATTCGACTAAGTTTGGCCGTCGCGGATATAACCTGGTGTTGCCGATGGAAAAAATCGACACAATCATTACGGACACGGATATCCGTGATGAAGCTTTGCTGGCACTTAGGCAGACGTCGGCGGATCTCATGTTGGTGTAACCTTTTCGGATAACGTTTATCGGTGAGGCTGACTTTAGGCTGATAGCCGGATCAGTGAAACGGAAAGGTTTGAGGATTGCGGAGGTTCACGAAAACAATCTTCTGCATTGCAGTTTCTGGCAGGTGGTATTGGAATCCATCCCGCAAATATTGAGCCGCATGGTTAGCCACATGCGGCCTGATGAAAGGAATTACGGCTTTTTGGTGTAGACCTCAAACGTGAAGTATTTCTTTTCCAACGTCTGGTAAGTCCCGTTTTTATGGATTTCTGCCAGCGCATTATTGATAAGTGTCAGGTGCGCCTGATCATCTTTACGCAGCCCGATAGCCGTTCCTTCGCCCAGATAACGGGTGTCGTTTAACGGCTTGCCAGCAAAGGCATAATCTTTGCCTTCAGGCGTTTTCAGAAAGCCGGTTTCGGCTGCCGCCGCGTTAGTCAATGTCACGTCGATACGGCCAGAGGCCAGGTCCTGATTCACGAAATCCTGATTCTGATAGGATACGACGTTCACGCCTTTCTTCTGCCATTCGCCTTGCGCATACGCTTCCTGCGTAGTTCCCTGAGCGACGCCGACGGTTTTGCCTTGCAGCGATTCCGCCGTCGGTTGCAGGCCACTACCTTTTTTCGCAATCAGCACACTGGGAACGTGATAAAGCATGTCGGAGAAAGTGACCTGTGTTTTGCGTTTTGGCGTCATAGACATGGCGGAAAGTACGGCATCAAATTTTTTAGCATTTAGGGCAGGAATTATTCCGTCATACGCGGTTTCAACCCACTCCACATTTAACCTTAGCCTGCTGACAGATAGCGTTGCCCAGATCGATATCAAAACCGATCAGCTTACCGTCCGGTGCTTTGGATTCAAAAGGGGGAAACGACGGATCTACGCCGAAACGCAATGTTGTTTCAGCCTGTGCAAAACCGCTGGTAGCCGCCAGCGCCAGAAGGGACAGCAGTATGTTTTTCTTCACAAGTAATCTCCTGATGGTGCCAAAAAAACAAACCCCCGCAGCTAAAGGCGAGGGTAAAAGTGATGCTTTCATATTTCGAATATGACGATTCAATAAGTCAGGGTCAAGCGCCAAACATCTGCGCAAAACGGGCACTAGTCGAAGATGGCCGCAATAAGATACCCGGCCGCTATGGAAAACGACTATCCGCATAAATGGATGAGATAAATGTCGTGTTATAGATGAAAAACAAAAGGATAGACTGCGATGACTCAACGGAGATGTTGCAATAAAAAAGCCGCAAACCCTTGCGGGGTGCGGCTTTCTTTGCGTATCTGGTAATAACCGAAACCTTTTGTGCACTTCTCGGGCATCAGCCAGTGAACGTGCAGAATAAGCGCCAAGGCAGATCAATGGTGCGTTTTGATGTGTTAGGAACCAGATAGAGGAAACGCCAAATTTTCTTGCCGTTGGTTTTGACCAGGAGAAAGAGTCCGTCACCGTCACGCAAGGATCTTCCCTAATTGGTATACGTTTATTGGTATATATCTTAGCGTATACCAATAGACGCCGGTTTCAGGCGGATCTTGGCTTTGTTGAATAAATCGAACTTTTGGCCGTAATCAGGATCAGATCACCACATTCCCGATCCTGTAGCGG